>DATJHX010000090.1:0-7587 GCA_035493655.1 Nitrosospira sp. | reverse complement strand
CAGAGTTCGCCGATCGCTTCCAGAATGAATGTGGAAGGCGGCAATTAATCTCATTCGCATCCTTTTTGCCTGAATCCTGCTGAAAAAACGTGTCGGGGAATGCACGCTTGCTAACCTTGAAAAATCGCGCCAGCTAAAGGTTTCAGGGAATATTCCCAACATGTTCCTGTAAGATTTTACAGCTATTCGAAGGGCCGGTTCCGTTGTTTCATAGCACCGTCATCAACAACGACGGGTGCAGACAATGGGACAAATTATGCTTGCGCAACATGGGAACGGTTCGCTTGATCAGCGCGCGGTCACGGGAATGTATCGGCTCCGGCATGAGGTTTTTCATGACCGGTTGGGATGGGAAGTTACTAACGATAACGGAATGGAGCATGATGAGTTCGATCATGCCGACCCGGTGTATGTTTTGGCGAAAGGGGATGAAGATGACGTGCTGGGCTGCTGGCGGCTGCTGCCAACCACTGGACCGAACATGTTGAGGGATACGTTCCCGCAACTGCTGCACGGACAGCCCGCGCCCCAACAGACTGATGTGTGGGAGTTGAGCCGCTTCGCCGTAACGGTGCCGAAATATGAAAGCGCGGGATTCGGTTTCAGCGAAATCCCGGTAAAAATGATGCGTACCCTGTTTCGTTTTGCGCAGCATAAGGGAATCAGGCGTTATGTAACGGTAACAACCGTTGCGGTGGAGCGACTGATACGGAAGCTCGGCGTCAATGTTTCGAGAATCGGCGCACCCATAAAGATCGGCCGGGTTTTAACCGTGGCTTGTTATATTGAAATCGACGCAATCACGGAATTTGCCTTATTCGGCACACTTCCGGAAAATGCACAAAGGAAGGCGGCATGAATATTCTGTTAGTGGGAGAAAGGCAAGATACCCGTCGAATCGTGCAACTGCTGCTCGAGAAATCAAAACACAGACTGGAGCGCAAATCCCTGGAGAGTTTCCCGGAGCCGGACCTGGAAGCCTACGACATGGTTCTCGTCGATGGAGCGGTGCACGATTGCACCCAGCAGGTGAATCTCGTGCAATGGATTCGGAAGGCGCGGCGGCGTTACCCGCATCTTCCCGTAGCGGTGATGAACAACGTGGGGCCTCAGCTCAATTCCGAAGCAGCGGAAACTCATGAATCGGCCTGTGATGCCTTGCACACCTGCGGAGTTTTTGAGTCCGGCAATGGCGTGCTGAATATGCGCTGCCGCCTGCAGGAAATCGCCTTGGGAGAAACCGCGGCACTGACGCGGAACGAATGTGAACGCCCGCTACTGGAGCCGATCACATTTGAATATTCAGGGCGGGATAGGAGCTGAGTCTCCGGAATTTCCTGGGGTTGATGATAAATTCCTGAAATTCGGAAGACTTGATGATACGGGGTAAACGGGCGCTCCGAGTACCTTTATCTGCGCTTTCTCGGGATGGGTTCAGGAACCCTCGGCCCGCGCACCGCCTTCCTGCTGTCGCGGAGGCTCATACACCCCTGTTTTACCCGTGCGGCGCAGCATCTTGTTGACTTCGTCGGCATGCATTTCTTCTTGAACAATGAGGCTGCGCGCATAGTCTTCCAGTAGTACCGACTTTCCTTGTGTCAGTTCGAGCAACTGATAGTACGCCGCAAGCGCATCGCTTTCGTTCGCCAGGGATTCTCTCAGAATATCGCCGAGATCATGCAGATGCGTTTCCAGCAGCGGACCGATCGAAAGCGAGGGATAACCACCGAGTAAGGTAACCAGCTCGCCGGCCTTATGGGCATGCACCAATCCCTCTTCGGCTTGCGCTTTCAACCATTCCACGACTGGAATCCGGCTATAGCCGTAAACCATCAATGAATAGTGGGTGTAACGCACAACGCCGGCGAGTTCCAGTTCCATGATCCTGTTCAGCAGCGCAATAGCCTTGTCTTTGTCTAAATTCATCATTTCTCCCTGATTGTTGAGGATAATGAGATATTCCGTGCTTTACGGCAACCACTGCCAGGACGGGATCCGTGGTTATGAGACTGGCCATCACCCTCAGGTGATTGGCTCAGCATCGCGGCGTACATTTAACGGCATTCAAAGCGCGGCCGCATGTTCGCCAAGATATTCGGCGACACCTTCGGGGCTGGGCTTCATGCCTGCTTCACCTGGTTTCCACCCGGCGGGACACACCTCTCCATGACTTTCATGAAATTGCAGCGCATCAACCATGCGCAACATTTCGTCTACGTCACGCCCGAGCGGCAGGTCGTTGACCACTTCATGGCGCACAATGCCGCTTTTGTCTATGAGGAAGGAAGCTCGCAAGGCAACGTGGTCAGGATGAGCAATCCCGTACGCATTCATGATTTCGCCCCCCACGTCGGCTACCAGCGTGATGCCTACCGGGCCTATGCCGCCCTTGTCTATAGGCGTGTTCCGCCACGCGTAGTGGGTAAACTGTGAATCCACCGACACCCCCACAACCTCTACATTACGTTTATGGAACTCCTCCGCCCGGTGCGAATGGGCGAGAATTTCCGAAGGGCAGACAAAAGTGAAATCCAGCGGATAGAAAAACAATACGGCATACTTGCCGGAAATTGCGGTGCGAAAGTTGTATGTCTCATTGAAGCTGCCATCAGGCAGGACGGCGGGTTTGGTAAAGTCGGGTGCGAAATGGGTTACGAGCACGGCCATCGGTTTTCTCCTGTACGATACGTTCAAACACAGTCTTATAACTCATCCGGGATAGGTGCATCTGTGCGGCACGCCGCATAAAGGCGCTTGGGCTTCTGGCGTTCGAAAAAATCTTCGGGAAGCCAATCGTCCCAAACTTCGCCCCAAACTGCGCGGCATCACTGCGTCACCCGCCGTACACGTTCCCGATGAATCAGTACTTCGGAGTGTGATATATCCAGCCGTTCAGCAGACTACGTGCCATAGGGATAATTTCCGACGCAGCCATTCCTACCGGGCCGGCAAGCTGCTCAAGCAATGCATCCGCTGCGGCGCCATGCAGGTAAACCGCCAGTAACAGTGCCTCCTCCGGTGCTGATCCCTGCGCCAGCAACGCCCCGGTGATACCGGACAATATATCGCCTGTTCCCGCACTGCTTAAGCCTGGATTGCCGCTGGTATTGATGTAGCGCCGGCCATCGGGTATGGCGCAAACGCTGCCCGCGCCTTTCAGCAGGATACAGCAGTTGAATTTCGCCATCAGCTCAGCCGCGGCGGCCATACGATCCTGTTGAACCGCGGCAACGGTTGTGTCCAGCAGCCGCGCGGCTTCGGCTGGATGGGGTGTGAGAATGAAAGGGGCAGTGCGTTTGCGCAATAAACTGCAAATGCTCTTATGGGTTGCGATGAGGTTTAACGCGTCGGCATCCAGCACCAGCGGAAGCCTTGATTCCAGCGCGCAACGGAGCCAGTAGCGGGCGTTGGGGTCCGTTCCCAAACCCGGGCCAACGACCAGGCAGTTCAGATTTTCGAGCTTGAAAAGCTCCTCGATGGGTCGCAGCATCAGTTCAGGCTGCGCTGTGTCCACCCCGAGCCCATCTCCGGCAATCAAACCGAGATACACGCGGCCCGCTCCGAGCTTCAATGCCGCGCTTCCAGCGAGAAGCGCCGCGCCGATCATTCCGGCTGCTCCGCCAATTATGCCTACACTCCCGAACATGCCTTTGTGGCTATTGGCGGGACGGCGCGGGGGCAGCAATTTTTGCGCATGAGCCCGATCCATCATCCAGGCTCTGGGAGGTTTCAGGGCGGGTACATCCAGATCCAGGTCCCGCAAAAAAATCTTTCCGCAATAGTCGGGTCCGTCCCCCGTGAGCAGGCCAGGCTTGAGACCGATAAAGGTGACAGTCATAGCGGCTTTGATTGCCGCACCGTGCACATTGCCGGTATCGCTGCCCAGGCCGCTGGGAATGTCGATGGCGAGCACGGGCAGGTGCATGCGGTTAACGGCGTTTACCAGATCAGCATACCTGCCGGTGAGTTCGTGTCCATCACGCCGATCCAGGCCTATGCCGAACAGTCCGTCCACAACAACATCCCATTTTTTATCCTGCGGTATTTCGGAATGCATCTCGCCGCCCGCGGCAAGCCAGGAATCCAGTGCATGCTGTGCATCCGCGGAAAGGCTTGTGCGCTCGCCAGTAAACACCAGGGTGACCTTGAACCACCAGGTGTGCAGATGGCGCGCAGTGACGAACGCATCGCCGCCATTATTCCCCGGTCCCGCCAGCACGAGAACATCGGTCCTGTCCTGGATGAGCAGTTGATCGCGTGCAACTTCCGCAGCCGCCAGGCCGGCCTTTTCCATCAAGGCGGGCGGATTGGGTAAAGCCGCCGCGAACTGCTCGATTTCCCGAATCTCGGCAGTGGAATAAATGGCGTTATTGCAGAAAACCTGCTCAAGCTGTCTATCGACCACGATGGCTTGCCTTCTCGTGTAAAATTGCATTCCCCAACTCATCCCATATTAGCCGATGCTTCTCCGGTTTCGCGGCGGCAGCGCTCTTTCCCCTCTTTCCCCATTTCGCCTGGAAAAACTGGCGGCCTCCCTGGCAACTGCCACTGCTGCCACTGCCCAAGTTTCCCATATTTATGCCGAATATTGGTATTTTTGCGCAGTCGCCGGAAATCTGCGGCAAGGCGAGATTGCCGTTCTTGAAGACCTGCTCGAAGCCCGAAAAGACGATCCCCCAGGTGAGGCGCCGGGGCAAGGGGTTGGTTGCTCGACTTCGCCCAATGCGGAATTGCCAGGCAAATTGCGGAGCACATTGCCGGAGAAGTTGCTGCTGGTCCTGCCTCGGCCCGGCACGATATCCCCTTGGTCAACCAAAGCCACCGACATTGCACGTAACTGCGGTCTGGAGGCCATAGAGCGGCTGGAGCGTGGCGTGGCATTTCATATCCGGACGGGAGACAGGGGCAGCACTGCATTATCTCCCGATACTCAAGCCACGATGGCCTCGTTGATACATGACCGCATGACCGAAGCGGTGTTTGAATCGCTAGATGAAGCGGAAAAGCTATTCCGGCATTTTCCTCCCGTACCGCTTAACACGGTGGATGTGCTGGCAGGCGGATGCGAGGCGCTGCAAAAAGCCAACAACAAAATGGGGCTGGCATTATCGCGGGAGGAAATCGACTACTTTGCAGCCTATTTCATCCGTATTGGACGTAATCCCACCGATGTGGAATTGATGATGTTTGCTCAGGCAAATTCCGAGCATTGCCGCCACAAGATTTTCAACGCGGACTGGATCATCGATGGCGAACCGCAGGCAATGTCACTGTTTTCCATGATACGCAATACTCACGAGCAAAATCCGCAAGGTACCGTGGTCGCGTATGCTGACAATTCCGCCATTATCGACGGCGCACAAATTTCGCGGTTCTATCCCGGCCGAGACAATGCATACAGTTTTGCGGAGGAGCAAACGCACATCCTGATGAAAGTGGAAACCCACAATCATCCCACTGCGATTTCACCTTATCCTGGCGCCGCCACCGGTGTGGGAGGGGAAATACGTGACGAGGGCGCCACCGGCCGGGGCGCAAAGCCGAGGGCTGGGCTCAGCGGTTTCTCGGTTTCCAACCTGAACATTCCCGACTTTGCTCAGCCATGGGAAGCCTATCCATGGGAAGCTTATCCCTATGCAGGCACAGGCCGTTCCTACGGCAAGCCGGAGCGCATTGCCCCGGCATTGCAAATCATGCTGGAAGGGCCGATCGGCGCCGCTGCATTCAACAACGAATTCGGGCGGCCAAATCTCGCAGGTTATTTTCGCACTTTTGAGGAGCTTGTTGCGGGCGAGATGCGCGGCTACCACAAGCCTATCATGCTGGCGGGGGGCATCGGACATATAGCGGCGCGCGACGCGTTCAAGGAGGAGTTTTCAGCCGCAGCGCTGCTGATTCAACTGGGCGGACCGGGTATGCTGATCGGTCTCGGCGGGGGCGCGGCTTCCAGCATGGATACCGGCGCCAATGCCGCCAACCTGGATTTTGATTCGGTGCAGCGCGGCAATCCTGAAATGGAACGACGCGCACAGGAAGTCATCGATTCCTGCTGGCAAATGGAACGGCGCGGCGAGCTCAACCCCATCCTTTCGATCCACGACGTCGGTGCGGGCGGCTTGTCGAATGCGCTGCCTGAGTTGCTGCATGGCGCGGGGCGCGGAGGGATATTCAATTTGCGCGATATTCCCTCCGAAGAGCCGGGAATGTCGCCCATGCAGATCTGGAGCAACGAGGCGCAGGAGCGCTACGTGCTTGCGATCAGGCCGGAGTCGCTCAAATTGTTCAGCGCGATTTGTGAGCGCGAACGCTGCCCGTTCGCTGTGGTCGGCCAGGCGACGGTTCGAGAGCAGTTGGTTGTGGATGACCCGATATTCAAAGACCGGCCGGTCGACATGGACCTTTCCGTTCTACTGGGCAAGCCGCCAAAGATGATCCGCGACGTCGTGCATATCAATAAAGCCGATGCATTGCCACCGTTCGGAATGACTGGCCTGGATCTGCGCGAGGCGGCCTATCGCGTGCTGCGGTTACCTGCGGTGGCGGACAAGACCTTTCTCATCAGTATCGGTGACCGCAGCATAGGCGGGATGACCGGGCGCGACCAGATGGTGGGGCCATGGCAGGTTCCCGTCGCGGACGTAGCCGTGACGCTAATGGGTTACCGCACTCATCTGGGGGAGGCATTTGCGGTGGGTGAGCGCGCACCCGTGGCGCTCATTGATCCTGCCGCTTCGGCGCGCATGGCGGTAGGTGAGGCCATTACCAATATCGCTGCTGCACTGATTTGCGATATTGGAGAAATAAAGCTTTCCGCCAACTGGATGGCGGCGGCCGGGCACCCTGGCGAGGATGCGGCGCTGTTCGACGCTGTACATGCGGTAGGCATGGAGTTATGCCCCCAGTTGGGAATCAGCATTCCGGTGGGGAAGGACTCCATGTCGATGAAGACTGTCTGGGAGCTGGAGTCCGGCCCTGACAGCAACAAGGAGAAAAAAGCGGTGACCGCGCCGTTGTCCCTGATCGTTTCCGCTTTTGCAAGGGTAGCGGATGCGCGCAAGACACTGACGCCACAGTTGCGTACTGATTGCGGCGAGACCGAGCTCATACTGATCGACCTGGGGGCAGGCAAAAACCGTCTGGGCGGAGCGGCGCTGGCGCAGGTTTACAAGCAGGTGGGGAATAAAGCCCCAGATTTGACAGATGGCGAAGGCGCGGAAAGACTCAAGGACTTCTTCGCTGCCATCCAGCGCCTGAATCGCGAAGGCAGGATACTCGCTTATCACGACCGCTCCGATGGAGGCATGTTCGCGACGTTATGCGAGATGGCGTTTGCCGGCCATGCGGGCGTGACCGTCAATCTCGATCAGTTGTGTTTTGACGCGCTGGCCAGCGACACGGATGGCAGCGAGCTGCGACCGGAAGCGCTCGGGGCGCGGTTCCTGGAACGCATCATGGGCGTTTTATTCAACGAGGAATTGGGGGCGGTGATCCAGGTAAAGACGGATCATCATAATGACGTGCTGGAAGTCCTGGCTGAGCAAGGCTTGCGCGAATTGAGCTTTGTCATTGGCGGTCTTAACGCACAGG
>DATJHX010000089.1:0-4073 GCA_035493655.1 Nitrosospira sp. | reverse complement strand
CGCTGCGCTTTCCACGATCGTCGCCCCGGCGGCTTGGAAGGCCTCATCAGGTATGCTTGCGCCCGCGCCTGCGCCTGACTGTACCAGAACAGTATGAAAACCTTTGGCGGTAAATTTTTTTACCGTTTCGGGCGTGGCCGCAACGCGGGTTTCTCCTCCGCGAATCTCTGCGGGTATGCCTATCTGCATTGATAATCTCCCCTTATTCTTGCAACATCTCGCTATTCTTCGGTAAAACGGCAGAGCCCAGCCGACCGCCTGTTTATCGCGAAGCTCGGATTATAAATGAACCTGGCCATAATGCATGACCCGGGTTGACGAAAAGAGCTCACCTAGGTAATCATCTGGCCATCCAGCGTATCGCCATTAGTGGTTTAAAAGTTGAAAGCGCCGGTTCCCGCTTTCCGCGGGAAGATGGCATTTCCTCTCGGCGCTTCTTATTTGATAGCCGGTTCTATGGTAACTTCAGACCCAACCTGATTTGCCTCCTTCAGGCAGTGGCTAATCCATCGGGTGGTCAGTTTTTCCTGTACGCTGTTCTGGCGCAGCCGCGACGCCAGCCCGCTGAAGTCAACCTGATCTAGCGGCTGATCCTGATTGAAGCAGGAAAATACATAAGTAATCTCGCCTGTCGCCGGATCTTTATGAGGTTGAAGGCACTGAGCGCAGATCTCTTTCATCATGCACTGCATCGGCGAATTGATCGAACCGATCGCGAAGTGATCCGTCTTGAGATAAGGCTGAAGCTTGTTATGGCGCGCAGCTCCCACCGCCGCCATCATGCGATCGGAGCCGATTGCAATGATACGATCCGCATCAGCCAATCGAACCTTCTGAGGGCCTAGCGCTCCGCTGCCATATGCCGCCATCGCATCCACAATATTGCCGACAAAGCTGAGATCGCCGGGACGGGAAGGCTTGAAGCCCGGGGCTTCATCGCAGCACCATACCACCACGTCCGCCGCGGCTTCGATTTCCGCCACTTTATAGCGATCGATCAGCTTCTTGTACCCGGCAAAATACAGAATTTTCGATCCCGCAGCGCGTGCTGCTGCGCCAATCGAGAACAACACCGCATTGCCAAGCCCCCCGCCAACCAGCACGACGGTTTCATCGGGCGGAATTTCCGTTGGTGTCCCCGTGGGACCCATCAATACGACAGGATCGCCCGGTTTGAGCTTGGCGCACAGATCCGCCGATCCGCCCATCTCCAGGGCAATCAGCGATACCAGCCCGCGCACGACATCAACCGACGCTCCCGTCAGGGCGATCCCCTCCATTGCCAGTTTTGTATCACCCGCGGTCGTGGCAAGCGTTGCAAAGTTCTGGAAGCGGTAGAACTGGCCCGGATGAAAACGTTCCACCGCCATCGGCGCGTGCACCACGACTTCAATGATGTTGGGGGTAAGCCGCTCGACCTTGTGAACCGTGGCGCGCAGACGCCCGTTCATCTCGGCAAAGAACAGCCAGGCGGGAGCAGTGGATACCGGAGCCAGGCGGTGGAGGACGCGGCTTACCACCGGATAGCCCTGCTTGGCGCTGGACATCGCCTTTACGACGTTTCCCGAATAGGAGGGGTGCAGATCGCCAAAAAAACTGATGAAGCGTCCGTCACTGCTGCGGCTCATCAGTACGCTGGGTGTTTCAGGCTTCGGATTTGCCCGAGGTGGGCTCACAGGATCGCCATTTTCGTCGCAGGCGGCGAAATAACGTCCATGCAACTTGAAATTCTTGTCATCTTCCCTGGCGAGTACAGTATTGGGTTGGGTTCCAGCGGCAACCAGAACGGCACCGGCCCGCAGTGTTGCCCGGTCAGTCTGCAGCCAGGACCCTGTTTCATCCAGAGCCTGCACCGCGAACTGCACCGCGGCAGCGTGATCCCATTTATCGGTTTCCACTCGAACAGGCGTCAGGCCCTCGGCAAACCAGATACCCTCCTCCAGCGCCTTCTCCACTTCTTCATGGTTCAGAGTATACGATGGGCTGTCGATGAGCCGCTTCCGGTAGGCTATGGTAGCGCCTCCCCAGGATTGAAGCAGTTCCAGGATGCGTGCAGGCCGGCCTTCCTTCTCGGCTTCCTTGCGCTCCGCGCGGATAGCGCGTGCGTGACTGAGGAATTCCTCGGCTATTTCACGCTCTTCCTCATCCCATGCGCCGCGTATCGCCGACTCGCCCTGCACTGCCGTGAGAATTTCGTACCGGCGAAGAAACTTATCCACTTGAACCGGATAATAAGCAAGCGCTTCTGTTGCCGTATCGATAGCGGTCAGGCCTCCCCCGATAACCACCACTGGCAGGCGCAACTGCATATTGGCAACGGAGTTGATTTGAGCCGCGCCGGTCAACTGCAATGCCATCAGGAAATCGGATGCAGCGCGCACGCCACGTGCGAGGCCATTGGGCAAATCAAGCACAGTGGGCCGTCCCGCTCCCGCAGCCAGCGCTACATGATCGAAGCCCATGGCGAATGCATCATCGGCGGTAAGCGTTCCGCCAAAGCGAACGCCGCCAAACAGCCCAAACTCTTCCCTGCGTTCCAGTAGCAGGCGGATAAGCTTGAGAAAATTTTTATCCCAGCGGACGGTAATACCGTATTCGGCAACCCCGCCGAATCCGCCGGGCATGCGCTCATCCAGATTTTCAGCCAGGTCGGCCGCGTCCCGGATAGCTCCGAAGGGCACCCTCTCGCCTGATTTGCTCACTCCGGAAATTTCCGGAGACAACGGTTCGATCTTGAGGCCATCTATGCCGACCACCGTATGACCATCGTTCATCAAATGATGCGCCAGGGTATATCCAGCAGGACCCATCCCTACCACCAGTACCTTCCGCCCCGTAGGTGCTCTGGGCAACGGCCGGTGCAGGTCGAGCGGATTCCACCGCGTGATAAGGCTATAAATTTCAAAGCCCCAGGGCAGCTCCAGCACATCCTTGAGAGTTCGCGTTTCAGCCTGGGGAATATCGACCGGCTCCTGCTTCTGGTAAATGCAGGATTTCATGCAATCATTGCAAATCCGGTGCCCGGTGCCTGCGCACATGGGATTGTCCACCACAATCATGGCGAGACTGCCCACCGCGACACCTTGGGTCTTGAGCTTGTGGAACTCGGAGATGCGCTCCTCCAGCGGACAACCGGTGAGCAGGACGCCGAGCTGGCTTTTCTTGAATGATGGGTGTTCTTCCGGCGTTTTCGGCTTTTCCTTGAAGCCTTTTGAGCATGAATCCTTTCCCTGCTCATGGCACCAGATGCAATAATTCGCCTCATCCAGGGCACCTACGAGATCGGTGCCCGGATCGGTGAGCGCAAAACCCTCCCTCCGGCGTATGTGATCAAGTCGATGAACGGTGTAACCCGCAGAGTTGTCGGTATTGGTAGACAACAGATGCTGGAAATCGAGTTTGGCAGGCGCCTTGAACAATACCCCGTCCTTATTGCGCTCTCGCCCTTCCGGTGTTTTCAGCGCCCAAGCCGCATAATGTAAAGCTGCCTTGACCCGATCTTCATTAGCACTCTCATCCAGTAGCCAGTTTGTAACACTGGTTGCGAAAGCCAGCTCAGAAAAGGGCGCTCCGAATTCAGCGGCCAGTTTTTCTTCCAGGGCAACGCCATCCACGCCGGCCAACTCGGCTTCGCTTACCTTGTTCATGGCCCGGCGCTGGACAAACTGCCTTTTGCAGGAATAAAGCGGTGCAAGCTGATGATGGCGAGCGGCAAGCTCGGCAACCTCCTTCTGGATCCCAAACAGTCTGGCGATGAAATCTTCCATCCACGGTGCGATTTCAATGAGCAGAGCGGATTCGGCTTTGCGATCCAGGCTGTCCGGATCGGAACGGGCGTGGTCGAGGCGAACTCGCAGCACGGGCTCCCCCTCTTGTAGAAAATTCAGGAATGCCTGATCCAGTCTCACCAGCCCGTCGCGGCGATACAGGTCGGCAAAAGCCATCCCGAATCCGAGCACGGGGGAAACCACAGCGGATTTCACCAAAGATTGAGGCGCCGATTGTAAACTTGTCATGGTAAGGTCATCAAAGGTAAGAAAAGTGAATCAAGACGACAAAAAATCAGCAGATAT
>DATJHX010000088.1:0-13789 GCA_035493655.1 Nitrosospira sp. | reverse complement strand
CCTGTGCGCGTGGAAGGGATAGGGAAGGGCAGCCTCCAGGGCGATCTTCGTTTTGCAGAGGTGCTGCAGAAAATGGGTGCTGATATCAGGTTGGGCGATTACTGGATCGAGGCGCGCGCGCCCCAGTCTGGTTATCTGCGCGCAGTGGATCTTGATTGCAATCATATTCCCGATGCCGCCATGACGCTCGCAGTGGCAGCGTTGTTCGCCCGGGGCGCCACCACTCTCAGGAATATCGGCAGTTGGCGTGTAAAGGAAACCGACCGGCTTGCGGCAATGGCGAAAGAATTACGCAAGCTAGGCGCTACAGTCGAGGAAGGTTCTGATTTTTTGACGGTTACCCCTCCAGTTGCGGGATTGGTTGCGCATGCGGCCATTGATACCTATGAAGATCACCGGATGGCCATGTGCTTTTCGCTGGCTTCTTTAGGCGTCCCAGTGCGGATCAATGATCCTGAGTGTGTAGGCAAGACCTTTCCTGATTACTTCGAGAAATTCGCATCAATAGTTGAAGCTTGACATTAGATTCAGGCTTGATATCTTTTCAGTGTGGGGAATATGAGTATTAACAACGCTCCGGTTATCGCGATTGATGGTCCTTCTGCTTCGGGAAAAGGCACGGTTGCGCAGCGCGTGGCGGAAAAGCTTGGATTTCATTACCTTGACAGCGGCGCGCTTTACCGTCTGGTGGCACTTGCGGCATTACGATCCGGGGTCGATCTGGCCGATGAAGAAACATTGAGTAATATTGCCAACCGGCTCGATGTCGTTTTTGAAGGCGCTGAAATCCGGTTCCAGAATGAAGACGTTACCAATGCAATCCGTGCGGAGGCCTGCAGTAATGCTGCTTCAAAAATTGCCGCATACGCGGGGGTTAGAACGGCGCTTCTGGGACGGCAGCGCGAGTTCCGGCAGGTTCCCGGCCTGGTTGCCGACGGCCGTGACATGGGGTCGGTGGTGTTTCCCGGAGCGATTCTCAAAATTTTCCTGACTGCCAGCGCTGAGACGCGAGCCCAGCGAAGGTATAAACAGTTGATGGAAAAAGGGATAGATGCTAATATTGCCACCCTTTTGCAGGATATACGGGAGCGCGATGCGCGTGACAGCAATCGAACCGTAGCGCCGTTGCAACAAGGCGCAAACACCCATCTGCTGGACACAACCTCACTGAATATTACAGAAGCAGTGGATAGTGTACTGAAGCAATACGCGGATGTTTGCGCAAAAGAGCATCTGTAGAATTCAGGCTCCACGCCAGGCCCTTCTTTTAGTCCGTTGACTTCAGCCTTCTTTACGCGGCTGGCATTGGGTTGGGGGCCAGGTTGCCGCTTCATGAAACGATCCGGCGCCTATATACTATATTTAAGCATCTTATGGTTGTACTCAAGTTGCACCCATATGATGCATGAATTACAGTGACTGAATTCTCTGATGCAACAGTAAGTACTGACGAGTTGCTGCCTTACTCCTTATTGCTCCCTCTATGCAAATACGAGGCGCTCTGTTAAGGCAGTTGTTATTAACCCTTAACCCCGTCAATATGTTATCGACGGGATTTTAAATCAGGTATTTTCTACAATGTCTACTGCTTCCACAGCCATTGCTTCCGCTACAGATTCCCCTGAAAGTTTTGCAGCACTGTTTGAAGAAAGCCTGTCCCGCCAGGAAATGCGGGTGGGCGAGGTTATTACTGCCCAGGTTGTCCGGGTCGATTACAACGTCGTGGTTGTAAATGCCGGCCTTAAGTCGGAAAGTTTCATACCTGTCGAAGAATTCAAAAATGACAAAGGCGAAATCGAAGTCAAGCCCGGCGATTTCGTCAGTGTTGCCATCGAGGCGCTGGAAGATGGCTTCGGTGAAACCCGCTTGTCGCGCGATAAAGCCAAGCGTCTCACCGCCTGGCATGATCTCGAAGCGGCAATGGAAAGCGGCGCCATTGTATCCGGCCTGGTAACCGGTAAAGTCAAGGGCGGCCTCACTGCCATGATTAACGGTATTCGCGCCTTTCTTCCGGGTTCACTCGTGGACATCCGCCCGGTGAAGGATACGACTCCTTATGAAAACAAGGAGATGGAATTCAAGGTCATCAAACTGGATCGCAAGCGCAATAACGTGGTGGTATCGCGCCGGGCGGTTCTGGAGCAAACCCAGGGTGCGGATCGCCAGACTTTGCTTGAAAACCTGACCGAAGGCGCCATCGTCAAGGGCATTGTCAAGAACATCACTGATTACGGCGCATTCGTTGACCTTGGCGGCATAGATGGTTTGCTGCATATCACGGATCTCGCCTGGAGGCGGGTGAAACATCCCTCCGAGGTCATCAGTGTCGGCGACGAGGTGACCGCGAAGGTACTGAAATTCGATCAGGAGAAGAACCGCGTATCGCTGGGAATGAAGCAATTGACCGAAGACCCCTGGGTCGGGCTTTCGCGGCGTTATCCACCCCATACCCGTTTGTTCGGCAAAGTCAGTAATCTCACGGATTACGGTGCATTCGTAGAGATTGAGCAGGGCATCGAAGGGCTGGTGCATGTGTCTGAAATGGACTGGACCAACAAAAATGTATATCCATCCAAGGTCGTGCAACTGGGCGATGAAGTCGAAGTGATGATCCTGGAAATCGATGAGGAGCGCAGGCGTATTTCGCTCGGTATGAAGCAGTGCAAAGTGAACCCTTGGGAAGACTTTGCCATGAACCACCAGAAAGGCGACAAGGTGCGCGGCCAGATCAAATCCATTACCGACTTCGGGGTCTTTATCGGATTGCAGGGCGGCATAGATGGACTGGTGCATTTGTCCGACCTTTCATGGAGCCAGCCGGGCGAAGAAGCCGTACGCAATTACAAAAAGGGTGATGAAGTAGAGGCGGTGGTATTGTCCATCGATGTCGAGCGTGAGCGGATCTCGCTGGGTATCAAGCAGTTGGAAGGCGATCCGTTCAACAGCTTTGTCGCCGTTAACGATAAGAACAGCATCGTCAAAGGCACAGTCAAGTCTATCGACGCCAAAGGTGCTGTCATTGCCCTGGAGAATGATGTCGAGGGATATCTGCGTGCATCCGAAGTGTCGCGTGACAGGGTGGAGGATATTCGCACACATTTAAAAGAAGGCGATACGGTTGAGGCGATGATCATTAACGTTGATCGCAAGAACCGGACTATCAACCTTTCCATAAAAGCCAAGGATATGGCGGAAGAGTCCGATGCCATACAGAAAGTTGCGGTTGACACTTCAGCCAATGCCGGCACTACCAGCCTGGGCGCGCTGCTTAAGGCCAAGATGGATGTGAAGAATACTGAGCCATAAAGGAACCCGATGACAAAGTCTGAACTGATCGCAAGACTGGCAGCGCGCTACCCGCAATTGGTGGCGAAGGATGCCGAGCTTGCAGTCAAGGTGATACTCGATGCCATGGCCAAGAGTTTGTCAGAGGGTCAGCGTATCGAGATCCGCGGATTTGGCAGCTTTGACCTGAACTATCGTCCGCCACGCGTGGGGCGCAATCCGAAATCCGGGGAAAAAGTGCGGGTGCCGGAGAAATATGTCCCGCACTTCAAGGCAGGAAAAGAAATGCGGGAGCGGGTGGATTACAAAGGCTGAGAACTACAAATTGATGGATATAAAATGGCGGCAGATCGAAAGGTTATGCCGCTTTTTTATGTATAGTGCCCTGTAGGTTCGGGGGTGATCCAGAATTCGGCAGTTTTGCTTCGGGATTGGTTTCGGATTAGAGGGTAGACATAACGTCTATTAAGAAAATCATGATTTTCACCTTTCATCTTTCTGACGCCTGCGCTACGTATCCCATCATACATGGCTCGGGCCGCCCGGTGTTGCTGCTCCAGGCGTTGCTGCTTCTTATCGCAGTGCGCGGCTTTGCCTTGTTATCGCATCTAGCCGGACAGTGTGACCGCCCCGCACTCGGACGCGCCCAACTACCGGATTCAGGATGAGGCGTTATCCAATCTGGTTCTTGCGCATCGTGGTGTTTCTGCTGCTATTCGGTTTTACCGTCAGGAATGCCGAGACGATAACCTTGCGTTACTATTTCGGCTATGAGTGGCAGGCGCCACTCGTGCTGATCATTTTATTGTTTTTCGCTCTTGGCATAGCGATCGGCGTGATGTCCTGCCTGGGAAAATTGTTCAGGCAGAGGCGCGAAATCGCCACCTACAGAAAAAAATATCATATCCCTGACTAATATTACGATAGCCATATGATCTATCCCGGGAAGAGCGATCCCCGCATTATCGTTGCCCTGGATTTTCCCACTGCGGAGCAGGCAATGTTATTTACTGCCAGACTTGATCCAGGTACATGCCGGGTCAAGGTGGGAAAGGAGCTTTTTACCGCTGCCGGGCCACGGCTTGTGGAAAAAATAATCGGTAAGGGTTTTGATGTCTTCCTCGATTTGAAATTTCATGATATCCCCAGCACCGTGGCAAATGCGTGCAGGGTTGCGGCGGGGCTGGGCGTGTGGATGATGAACGTTCATGCGTTG
Organism: Nitrosospira sp.; assembly: GCA_035493655.1. Lineage (GTDB taxonomy): Bacteria > Pseudomonadota > Gammaproteobacteria > Burkholderiales > Nitrosomonadaceae > Nitrosospira. Next base: position 9,288 of record DATJHX010000088.1, on the reverse strand, counting down.
GGGGGGAGAAAAATGCTATCCGCAGCGCGTGAGGCTGTCCCGCCGGGGTCCGCGAAGCTCATTGCCGTAACCCTGCTTACCAGCATGGGACGCAGTGATTTGAATGATGTAGGTTTGAGCGGAGAGCCGGGCGACGTGGTGCGACGTCTGGCCGTGCTTGCCCATGATTGCGCCCTGGATGGAGTCGTAAGTTCCGCACTGGAAGCCATGGAACTCAGGAAAACCATGGGTGAGCATTTTTGTCTTGTTACGCCTGGAATACGTCCGGCTGGCGCGTCATCGGATGAGCAAAAGCGGGTGACTACCCCGCTTCAGGCGATCAGGAACGGCGCGAGTTATTTGGTAATCGGCAGGCCGATCACGCAGGCGAGCGATCCGGCATTGCTGGTGCAGCAATTGAACGATGAAATCGCGAATGGATGAAATCGCGGCCTTGCCGGAGCGGTTACGGTGGTCTGTTTTTCAAGCCTATACAGAAGCTATCAAATAAGGTGGATGGTCTTAAGGAACCGCTGAACAGATCCTCGCTGAGCGCGTTGCTGTTAAAATCGGGATGACCATAAGGCGCGCGACGCTGGTCGTAGCTGGGACTACGATAAAAGGGTTTTACCACCAATTTGTTTAAACCTTTTCAACTTCCGAAATAATCGCTAGACAAGAAACGAGAACCAGCCAGGATGCGCTCTCAATGTAGTCGGCAATTTCCTCAAGGTCGAGCTCAGCCAGGATTGAGAAAATCCATCGCACTCAGCTTGCGAATTCCCCTACTTGCGAGTAGAGTTAATTGCGAGTAAAGTTAAGTAAGGAAGCTGTTTGCATTTCAAATATCCACCCACAAACGCTGGAGGATAATATGCCCGACTATCACATTCTTCCGGCACAGAGCCTGACGGGCGCTGTCCGGGTAGCGTTTCCCGCTCCGCCTAAATCCGTAACCCTGGCATCGCCCGCGCTTGAGGTTATGACTGATTTGCGGTACGTCCACGCGGGGGTTACCGAACCCCAGATGACCATGGAGGCTGCTAACGTGTATATGATGCACCGGGGCATACGCTCATTGCTTGTGCTGGATCAGGACAAGCTTCTCTGCGGCATCCTCACCGCAACCGATATTCTCGGCGAGAAACCGCTACGTTTTATTCAGCAGCGCCAGGTAAAGCACAATGAGATTCTGGTCTCGGATATCATGACTCCGCTTGACCGGCTGGAGGCCATTCCCATTTATATAGTTCAGAACGCCAGGGTGGGAGACGTTATTGCCAGTCTGCGTGATAGCGGACGTCAACATACCTGGGTAATAGAGAATGATGCGGACGGCAAACCCGTGGTATGCGGCATTTTTTCCTTGACCCAAATCGAGAAACAGCTCGGAGCGGCAATTCCACCTACCGAAGTTGCAAAAACTTTTGTTGAAATTGAGGAAACATTGATTGCGGGTTAGCACTCCCCTCCCGAATAAGCCGTGATCATGCCCTTGCTAACTCACCAAGGGTGAGCCTGTAGGCTCACTTAGAACTCTCAGCTAGCAACTCTCAGTTAGCAACCAAGTGCTCGGAAGGCTTGACCCAGAGGCTCTCGATACTCTTTCATGCTCCGGCCTTAATCTGCCGCCGTCTTTGGCCCCGTATCCTCGCGCCTGCGTTCAATGCACACACCCAGTTTTTTCACGCCGCGTATCGCGCTGAGCTTGGCCACGCTGATCTTTGTCCAGGGTGATTTGAATTCCGTCAGGATGATTTGAGCGATATGCTCGGCCAGGGCTTCAAGCAAGGAAAAATGTCTTTGTGAAAGCGTTTCATTGATACGCTGAACGATAAGCGCATAATCCAGCGCATCCTCGAAGTTATCCGTCAGGCAGGCCCGGCTTGTCGGGAGGGCGATTTCAAGATCAAGCTGTATAGTTTGAGCAGCAGCGCGTTCCCATGGATAGATTCCAATCAAGGTTTTGACCTTGAGCTCGTGCAAAAAAATAATATCCATCGGGGCAATTCGGCCAGGTCATGCGCGTCCATACGCGCTTTGTTGGACGCTTTTATAGCCTGTTTTTCAAGTAGAATCAGCGATTTTATTCTATTTGCAAGAATGGCGCTAATAAGATGATGCTGGCGGTTTCCATACTTCTGGCTTATTTGCTGGGGTCCATTTCCTTTGGCGTCCTGGCAAGCTGGGCCTTTAAGCTGCCTGATCCGCGTACTTATGGTTCGAAAAATCCCGGCGCCACCAACGTGCTGCGCAGCGGAAAGAAGGCCGCCGCTGTGCTCACCCTGCTGGGCGATGCAGGTAAAGGTTGGCTATCCGTAGCACTGGCACAGCATTTTGCTCCTGTACTCGGATTCGCCGACGGGGCGATTGCGGCAGTGGCGCTGGCAGTCTTTTTAGGCCATCTATTCCCGGTTTTTTTGCGTTTTCAGGGGGGGAAAGGTGTTGCCACCGCGCTCGGTATACTCTTGGGTTTCAATCCATGGATGGGATTGCTTGCGGCTGCGATCTGGATTATCGTTGCCACAATCTGGCGCATTTCATCGCTCTCAGCTCTGGCGGCGGCGGCATTGGCCCCGATTTATGCGGTATTTTTTCTGGGTTTTGACGCCCGCACGCTGGCAATTCTTGCGATATCTTTATTGCTCATCTGGCGGCACAAGTCGAATATCGGTAAGTTGATTGCAGGCACGGAAGCGAGAATTGGAAGGCGTTGAGTGCCAAAAATAAGCGGATAAAGTTCTAGGGTCTGTTAATAGACTCTAGGATAATCTCTGCACCTCGAGATTCCACCGGGCGTTTATCGTAAACGGATCGGTCTTTTTAACCCTGCCTTGTGTTTCCCGCAGTCGCATGGCTCCTGCAAATGCGATCATAGCGCCGTTATCAGTGCAAAATTCGAGCTCGGGAAAAAAAACTGTCGCACCAATTTCCTCGGCCTTCTGGCGGAGATTATTGCGTAGTTGACGGTTGGCTCCCACCCCACCTGCGACGACGAGTTGAGTCAGCCCTGTCTTTGCAAGCGCCGCAAGCGACTTTTCCGTCAGAACATCCGCCACCGCCTCCTGGAAGGCAAAAGCAATTGCGGCTCGGGTTTCAGGCGTCATTTCATGCTTGCGCATCAGCGTCAGGACCGCGGTTTTCAAACCGCTGAAGCTGAAATTGAGATCGCCGCTGTGCAGCATGGGACGGGGAAGTTCAAAACAGCTCGGCCGGCCTGAGCCGGAAAATTCATCGGCAAGTTTAGAGAGCGCTGGTCCTCCCGGATAGCCCAACCCCAACAGTTTGGCAGTCTTATCGAAGGCTTCGCCCGCTGCGTCGTCGACCGTTTCGCCCAGTAGCTTGTACAGCCCTAGACCATTCACTTCCATCAATTGTGTATGCCCTCCTGATACGAGCAGGGCCACGAACGGAAAAGCAGGCGCAGGCGTGGATAGCAGCGGTGACAGCAGGTGGCCCTCAAGATGATGAATACCCAGCACGGGAATATCCAATGCGAAACCAAGCGCAGCGGCGATGCTTGCGCCTACCAGCAGCGCCCCTGCCAGACCCGGACCTTGAGTGTAGGCGATGGCGTCGAGGTTTCGTGGATGGAGGCCGGCGGAGCCCAAAGTTTGCCTGACGAGGGGCAATACGCGCCGTATGTGGTCGCGGGAGGCGAGCTCCGGCACTACCCCGCCGTATTCGCTATGCATTTCGCTTTGCGAATAGAGCGCGTGGCCAAGCAGTCCCCGTTCGCTGTCGTAAAGCGCAACGCCAGTTTCGTCGCAGGAGGTTTCAATACCAAGAACAAGTAATCGATGCGGAGACAAGAAGAAAAAGCAACTCTTTTTAAATGTATTTGGAAGGACTTGCTATAGTATAATAATAAGCTTTTTATACCGAGCTGCTACGGGCCAAGTGTAATAAAAACAGGTAATGCTAACAGCTAGGATTAACAGGTAACACAAACAGACAGCATCGCAAACAGCAACCCCAAGCATTCTAGATTACCAAGGGATATCTTGTTTGTCTGCCAATTCATTATTATTTTATGAAAGGAACCCCATCTTCATGACCACTATTAAAGTTAAGGAAAACGAACCATTTGAAGTTGCCATGCGTCGCTTTAAGCGAACCATAGAAAAAACCGGTCTGCTCACTGAACTGCGCGCCCGGGAATTTTATGAAAAACCTACTGCTGAGCGCAAGCGCAAGCTGGCCGCAGCCGTAAAACGCACCTACAAGCGCCTGCGCAGTCAATTGCTTCCACCGAAACTTTATTAGTCACAATCAGTCGAAAGGCTCTACGTCACTCCCGCAAATTCTCGCTAACTTTCGCTAATTTTCGCTTGCGGCCCTATTTTGAACCTGAAACAACAAATTACCGACGACATGAAGGCTGCAATGCGCGCAGGTGACACCAGGCGGCGCGACGCAATCCGTTTGTTGCAGGCGGCGATCAAGCAGCGGGAAGTGGACGAACGCATAACGCTGGATGATGCGGCGGTAATCTCCGTGATAGAGAAAATGCTGAAGCAGCGTCGCGACTCCATTACCCAGTACGAGTCGGCAAATCGTCATGACCTGGCTGATGCGGAAAAATACGAAGTGAGTGTGTTGCAGGCCTATATGCCTCAGGCATTAAGCGATAGCGAGGTGGATGGCGCTGTAAGCGAAGCAATTAGCGCCACGGGAGCCAAAGGGCAACAGGATATCGGCCGGGTAATGGCCGTGCTCAAGCCCAGGCTCTCCGGCCGTGCCGATATGGGAAAAGTCTCTTCGCTTGTCAAAGCGAGACTTTCAACCTGACACCATCTTTGCTATTGCGGAAAATCGAATCGATGGTTGTCTCCCAGTTTGTTAAACCTATCCCATATGTTTTGAAGCATCTATTTCAGACGTTGTTTTGTCCGGTTTGATTTTACCGAGTGGCAGCGTCTGGGCTGGATCGATTTCCATTATAGATGATTTCGCAATCATTCATACAGGACGTGCTCAGCCGTGTAGACGTTGTTGATGTCATCGAACGTGAAGTGCCGCTCAAGAAGGCCGGCGCAAATTTTGCCGCCTGCTGCCCATTCCACAGTGAAAAAACTCCCTCATTCACAGTCAGCCCTACCAAGCAGTTTTACCACTGTTTTGGTTGCGGGGCGCACGGCAGCGCCATTGGCTTTCTGATGGATTATAGCGGTATGAACTTTGTTGAAGCAGTGAATGATCTCGCGGCCCGTGTAGGGATGCAAGTTCCTGTTCAACAAGCCGAAGCCCGATCAGGAGCCGCAGAAGGGGGATTTTTACCTGGCTCGCCGCAAAACCAGTCTCAGGACGATGGCTCTTTTCAAGATCTGATTACCGTAATGGATGTGGCTGGCCGGTTTTACCGGCAGCAGCTCAGGTCTTCAAAAGAGGCGATTGCTTACCTCAAAAAGCGGGGCTTAACGGGTGAGACGGCAGGCCATTTTGGGATCGGCTATGCCCCGGCAGGCTGGCAAAACCTGGATGCAGCGTTTTCCGGCATGGGAACAGGGGTGGAGACAAATCTGTTGATAAAGGCCGGGCTGTTAATCAGGAACGAAGACGGAAATTGTTATAGCCGCTTTCGCGATCGCATCATGTTTCCCATCCTGAACCTCAAAGGAATGCTCGTGGGTTTTGGCGGCCGCGTGCTGGAACAGGGAGAGCCTAAATACCTCAATTCTCCGGAAACGCCTCTGTTTCAGAAAGGCCGCGAACTCTACAATCTCTTCAACGCTCGCAGGGCAATACGCGAGGCGGGGCGAGTCATTGTTGTGGAGGGATATATGGATGTGGTGGCGCTTGCCCAGCATGGAGTCGAATATGCGGTTGCCACCTTGGGCACCGCCATTACGCCTTTCCACATCCAAAAACTATTGCGCCAGTCTGACGACGTAGTGTTTTGTTTCGATGGCGATGACGCGGGGCGGAAGGCTGCTTGGCGAGCTTTGGAAAATGCCCTTGCACAGCTTGCCGATGGCAAGAATGTCAGTTTTCTTTTTTTGCCGGAAAATGAGGATCCCGACAGCTATATCCGTAATTTCGGCAAAGAGGCGTTTGAAGAATTGTCCCGGCAATCCCTGCCGTTATCTATTTTTCTATTCAGGGAACTGTCTGCACGAGTTGATCTCAAAACCAGCGAAGGGCGCGCCGGACTGGTGCAGGAGGCAAAACCCCTGCTGTCAAAAATCGCAGCGCCCGGGTTGGCGTTAATGATGTTGAAACAATTGGTGGAGATCAGTGGCTTCACCCAGAGAGAGCTGGAGGATTTACTAAAGATCAAGCGGGCGCCGTCCGGTCGGGTTCGCGAAAAAGCGCCGCGTCCAAAACCTGCCTCGCCTTACCGCTGGCTGATGCAGATATTGCTGCACGATCCCGGTCATATCCATGAACTGGACAGGCAACTGCTCACGCAGGATCCTGAATATGCCGAGGAAATAGAAGCGCTGGCGGCGCTGGTTGAATTTATCGATACCCATCCCCATGTTAAGGAGAATACTGCAATCCCATCGGCTATGGCATATTTCCGCACCAGTCCTTATCGTACTGTGCTGGAAAAGGCTGAGAGCGAAACGCTTACATGGGATAGCGATATCGACCTGAAGGCAGAGTTTGCCGGAGCGATGGCGCGCTTGCGGGATATGAAACGAAAACAGCGGATGACAAATCTGCAGAACAAGTCCTTGAGCGCGCTCACTCCCGAGGAAAAACAGGAACTCCAGCGGCTGGCGGTCTCGTGAGCTAGGGATGCGCTCAGCCCGCGCCAGTTTAGCGCCGGTTTAGCTTTAGTACAAATAAAGCTTGATATAATAGGAAAATTTTAGGTTTCAACTGCCATCATTGGAAAACGACATGGTAAAGCCAAAAACGCAAATCAAAACGGCGGTAAAAGGAAAATCGAAGACTGAAATTTCATCCGAGGCAATCGCCAGCCGCCCAACCGAGAAAGCTGTCATCGAAAGACAGGAATCGAACGATATCTTGAAGCCATCGAGAGAATCGGCACAAGCGGAACAGCTAGAAGCACAGGAAAAAATCGAGGTGGAAACGTTGGAAAACAAGATCAGGATGGTTGGGAAATCAAATAGCAAGACCTCCGTCGGCGTGAACGAAATCGCGAAGGCTGTTATGGCGGTTAAGGACACTAATCCGCTTTCTGCAAAAATTACCAGGGTCAAGGCGGTGAAGGAGGGTAAACCAGCCCAGCCTAAGGACTCGGATAAAGCTTCGCTTGCGCCGCAAGATATCGAAGCGCGCCGCTTGCGCCTGAAGAATTTGATCGTGCAGGGAAAGGAGCGCGGCTACCTGACTTACGCCGAGATCAATGACCACCTTCCCGACGACATGCTGGATGCGGAGCAGATCGAAAACATCATCAGCATGATTAATGATGTCGGCATTTCGGTTTATGACGAGGCGCCCGATGCGGAAACGCTGCTCATGTCGGAAACGGCTCCAACGGTAGCGGACGAGGACGTGGTGGAAGAAGCCGAAGCCGCGCTTTCTACCGTGGATTCGGAGTTTGGCCGAACCACCGATCCGGTACGCATGTACATGCGGGAAATGGGTTCAGTGGAATTGCTTACTCGAGAAAGCGAGATCGAGATCGCCAAACGTATCGAGGATGGGCTGAAGCATATGATCCAGGCGATTTCCGCCTGCCCCACCACTATTGCCGGGATTCTCGAGCTTGCAGACAAAGTTGCAAAAGATGAGATGCGTATTGATGAGCTCATCGATGGTTTGCTGGATCCGGATGCCGATCAGATAGTCAGTGAAGATATTTCCGAAGAAACACTGGAACAGGAACTGAGCGCTGAAAATGCGGAAGATGAGGATATCACTGCAATAGCCAACGCCAATTTGCTCAAATTGAAGAACGACGCCTTGGAGCGCTTCACGGTGATTCAGGAAGCTTATGCCGAGATGCAGAAAGCGCTTGAGAAAAAAGGTTCTTCAAACAAGGTATACAAAGACATCCAGGAAAAAATTTCTGCGGAGCTGATGGCCATACGTTTTTCGGCCAAGATGGTCGAAAGACTTTGTGACACCCAACGCGGGTTGGTGGATGAAATGCGCGGGTACGAACGCAGGATTATGGAACTGTGCGTTACGAAGGCTGGCATGCCGCGCAATCATTTCATCAAGGTATTTCCGGGCAACGAGGGTAATCTGGACTGGGTAACGCAGGAGATCGCGCTCGGCAAGCCTTATGGTCAGGCTCTGGAGCGATACCTGGCTGCCATCCTGGAGCAGCAGCAAAACCTGGTAACGTTACAGAAGCAGGTCGGGATTCCCCTGAAGGATCTCAAGGAAATCAATCGCCGCATGTCGACCGGCGAGGCCAAGGCGCGCCGGGCCAAGCGCGAAATGACCGAAGCCAATTTACGGCTGGTTATTTCCATCGCGAAAAAATACACCAATCGCGGCTTGCAATTCCTCGATCTTATCCAGGAAGGCAACATAGGCCTCATGAAGGCGGTGGATAAATTCGAATACCGGCGCGGCTACAAGTTTTCGACCTATGCAACCTGGTGGATTCGCCAGGCCATCACCCGGTCAATAGCCGATCAGGCGCGCACCATACGCATTCCGGTTCATATGATCGAGACGATCAACAAGATGAACCGTATTTCGCGCCAGATTCTGCAGGAAACGGGCCAGGAACCTGAGCCAGCTCTATTAGCACTGAAAATGGAAATGCCGGAAGAAAAGATCCGCAAAATCCTCAAGATTTCCAAGGAGCCGATTTCCATGGAAACGCCTATTGGGGATGATGAAGATTCCCATCTCGGCGACTTCATCGAGGATTCCGCTACCATGGCGCCGGCAGATGCGGCGGTTTACGCCAGCCTGAGGGACGTGACCAAGGATATATTGGACTCGTTGACGCCACGTGAGGCGAAAGTGCTGCGCATGCGTTTCGGCATCGAAATGAATACCGATCATACTCTGGAAGAAGTCGGCAAGCAGTTCGATGTGACTCGGGAGCGTATCCGGCAGATCGAAGCCAAGGCATTGCGCAAGCTGCGCCATCCTTCACGTTCCGAGCGCCTGCGCAGTTTTCTCGATACCGAAGGCTGACCGGACTCTGCAACTGTTATACTTCCGGTCGTTGCAGGGTCTGTAGCTCAGTCGGTTAGAGCAGGGGACTCATAATCCCTTGGTCGTTGGTTCGAGTCCAACCAGACCCACCATAAAAACAAGCACTTAGCGCGGTTTAGGCTAAGTGCTTTTTCCGCAATTCTACGTTTTTTCCGCAATTCTCACATCACATTGCCCACGTGGCAAAATGGTAGCGACCACTCTGCC
>DATJHX010000087.1:0-12865 GCA_035493655.1 Nitrosospira sp. | reverse complement strand
TGTACCATGTTCATCCCAAAGGTAGGGGCCCTCGCCTCGCACCCAAGTGCGATTAAAACCAAGCGTGCGCAGCACCTTGACGAAAACCGGATTCACATGCTCTTCAAAAAGTTCAAAGTTCCTACCCCGCGTCTCTGCAATTATTGCATTGATATCAATCGGCATAACTCGGATCTTCCATTTTATATTTATGAACCCGGCGCAATATTGGCCTCCATTACATTAAATCCGGACCGGAGCCTCATAAAGCGAGCTGTTGATTCCCTGTATCTTCCTGACGCAGCTCTCGATTTTCCTCGGTATGTAACAGCACCCTCTGCTTTTTGCGGGTATTGTGGAAAGCAAGCCCCGTTCCCGCAGGAATGAGCCGCCCAACGATAACGTTCTCCTTGAGGCCGCGCAAGTCGTCCCTCTTGCCCATGATAGCGGCCTCCGTCAGCACACGCGTGGTTTCCTGGAAGGAAGCCGCGGAAATGAACGAATCGGTGGAAAGCGATGCCTTGGTAATACCCAGCAGCATATATTCATAGGTGGCAAGTTCCTTATTCTCCAGTTCCATCTCTTCATTTTCCGCCAGCATATCAGCACGTTCGACCTGCTCGCCAGGGATAAACCGGGTATCACCCGAATCGACAATTTGTACGCGGCGCAGCATTTGCCGCACAATCACCTCGATGTGCTTGTCATTGATCTTGACGCCCTGGAGACGATAAACGTCCTGAACCTCGTCAGTAATATAGCGGGCGAGCGCTTCGATACCGAGCAAGCGGAGAATATCATGTGGATCTGCAGGGCCATCGACGATGCTTTCTCCCTTGTTCACCACCTGACCGTCGTGCGCAGTGACATGCTTGTCCTTGGGTATCAGGTACTCATGCGAAACGCCGTCCAGATCAGTAATGACCAGGCGTTGTTTGCCTTTTGTATCCTTGCCGAATGATACGATGCCTGTAACTTCCGCCAGTACACCCGCATCCTTCGGAGAACGAGCCTCGAACAACTCTGCAACACGAGGAAGACCGCCGGTGATGTCCCGCGTTTTCGAACTTTCCTGCGGGATGCGGGCCAATACCTCGCCAACACTGACCTGCTGCCCATCTCGCACGGTAATGACTGAGCCGACCTGGAAGGTAATATTGACAGGCAGGTTGCTTCCTGCAAGTTTCACTTCCTTATCATCTTCATCGAAAAGTTTCACCATCGGGCGCAAACCCTTGCTTTGAACCACGCCGCGGCGTTTCGGATCGATCACGACCAGCGTGGATAAGCCGGTCACTTCGTCGATCTGCTTGGCCACCGTCACGCCTTCCTCGACGTTCTCGAATCGAACTCTGCCCGCATACTCTGTAATGATGGGACGAGTATGCGGATCCCATGCCGCCAGCACCTGCCCCGCCTTTACGGGTTCTCCATCACGGATCAATAGTGTAGCGCCGTAAGGAGCCTTATGGCGTTCGCGTTCGCGGCCGTTATCATCATATATCACGACCTCGCCGCTGCGGGAAATTGCGACCAGTTCGTTGCGGGAGTTCGTTACATAACGCATCGTGGGTGAATAACGCACAATGCCATTCGACTTGCTCTCCACCTGACTTACCACGGCGGTTCTGGAAGCGGCACCCCCTATATGGAAGGTACGCATGGTAAGCTGCGTGCCGGGTTCGCCTATCGATTGCGCAGCAATGACGCCTACAGCCTCGCCCACGTTGACAGGTGTGCCCCGTCCGAGGTCGCGTCCGTAACATTTTGCACACAAACCATAGCGGGTTTCACAGGTAAGCGGGGTACGGACCTTCACTTCATCTATACCGAGGGATTCGATCATATCCACCGCGCTTTCTTCCAGCAAAATCCCAGCAGGATACATCACCGTCTGATGCTCGGGATTAATAATATCGTTCGCCAGGACGCGCCCGAGTATGCGTTCACGCAGCGCCTCGATCACCTCCCCGCCTTCCACCAAGGCTTTCATCAAGACCCCGTTGCTGGTTCCACAGTCATCCTGGGTCACCACCAGATCCTGAGTCACATCCACTAAACGGCGAGTGAGATAACCGGAATTGGCAGTCTTTAGTGCCGTATCAGCAAGACCCTTGCGCGCGCCATGGGTCGAGATAAAGTACTGCAGAACGTTCAATCCCTCACGGAAATTTGCGGTGATCGGTGTTTCGATGATTGAGCCGTCGGGCTTGGCCATCAAGCCGCGCATCCCTGCCAACTGGCGAATTTGCGCCGCCGAGCCGCGCGCCCCGGAGTCAGCCATCATATAGATCGAATTGAAGGATTCCTGTGTCAGTGGCTTGCCTCGCTCATCGTATTTGCTTTCACCGGATACCGGATCGAGTACAGGTTCAACACCAAGCTGATCCATCATGGCCTTGGCCACCTGATCGCCAGCGCGGCCCCATATGTCGACCACCTTGTTATAGCGCTCACCCTGTGTCACCAGACCCGACGTATACTGAACTTCGATCTCCTGCACTTCGCGTTCCGAGGCGCCGATAATCTCGTTCTTCTGCGCGGGAGTGAGCATGTCATCCAGGCAAATCGATATTCCCGCGCGCGTTGCATAACTGAAACCGGCATACATCAATTTGTCGGCAAAAATTACGGTCTCGCGGAGCCCGCAACGACGGAAGCTTGCATTAATCAGCCGTGAAATTTCTTTTTTCTTGAGCACTTTGTTGATCAGCGGGAAGGGAAGCCCGGCAGGTAGAATCTCTGACAACAGCGCCCGTCCCACAGTCGTGTCGTAACGCGTGATCTTCTCGTTGCGCTCACCCTCAGCACCGATTTCATATTCCTTGATGCGCACCTTGATTCTGGCGTTCAGTTCGATGACGCGGCTTTCATAAGCACGGGACACTTCACCCATATTGGCGAAGGCCATCCCTTCGCCGCGCGCATTGATTTTTTCCCGTGTCGTGTAATACAACCCCAGTACGATGTCCTGGGATGGCACGATAATCGGTTCACCATTTGCCGGAGATAGCACATTATTTGTGGACATCATCAAGGTGCGGCATTCCATTTGCGCCTCCAGCGAAAGCGGCACGTGAACTGCCATCTGGTCGCCGTCGAAGTCGGCATTGAACGCCGCGCATACCAGAGGATGCAACTGAATGGCCTTGCCCTCGATCAGTACCGGCTCGAATGCCTGTATACCCAGACGATGCAGTGTTGGCGCGCGATTCAGCATTACCGGATGCTCGCGGATGACGTCCTCCAGGATATCCCACACGATCGGGGTTTCGTTTTCAACCTCGCGCTTGGCCGCCTTGATAGTGCTGGCGATGCCCATGATTTCGAGCTTGTTGAAGATGAAGGGCTTGAATAATTCCAGCGCCATTTTCTTGGGCAGGCCGCACTGATGCAGTTTGAGCTGAGGCCCCACCACAATTACGGACCGTCCGGAATAATCCACGCGCTTGCCCAGCAGATTTTGACGGAAACGTCCGCCTTTACCCTTGATCATGTCGGCAAGCGATTTGAGCGGACGCTTGTTGGCGCCGGTCATGGCTTTGCCGCGGCGCCCGTTATCCAGCAGCGAGTCCACTGCCTCCTGCAGCATGCGTTTCTCGTTGCGCACGATAATTTCAGGCGCTTTCAGTTCGAGCAACCGCTTCAACCGATTATTACGGTTAATGACGCGACGGTACAAATCATTCAGATCGGAGGTGGCGAAACGCCCGCCATCCAGCGGCACCAGGGGGCGCAACTCGGGCGGCAATACGGGCAGTACGGCCAAGACCATCCATTCCGGCTTGATGCCGGATTTATTGAACGCCTCCAGCACCTTGAGGCGCTTGGCGATCTTCTTCATTTTGGTTTCCGAGCCGGTTGTTCCCATCTCACGGCGAAGATTATCAATCTCGACCCGAATATTCAGGTTGCTCAACAGATCGCGAATGCCTTCCGCACCCATGCTGGCGCGGAAATCATCCCCATATTCTTCCGTTTTCGCGCGATAGTCATCGTCGGTCAGCAACTGGCACCGTTGCAGAGGCGTCATGCCGGGATCGGTCACTACATAGGCTTCGAAATAGAGCACTCGCTCTATGTCGCGCAAAGTCATATCCAGCACCATGCCCAGACGCGAAGGCAGTGATTTGAGAAACCAGATGTGGGCCACCGGCGAAGCGAGCTCAATATGTCCCATGCGTTCACGCCGTACCTTGGACAGCGTAACTTCCACGCCGCATTTCTCGCAAATCACTCCGCGATGTTTCAGGCGTTTATATTTCCCGCACAGGCATTCGTAATCCTTTACCGGACCGAAAATTTTCGCGCAGAACAATCCGTCGCGTTCCGGCTTGAATGTCCGGTAATTGATGGTTTCCGGTTTTTTTACTTCGCCATAAGACCATGAACGTATTTTTTCCGGTGAAGCCAGACCGATCTTGATCGAATCGAACTCTTCCTTCTGGGTAACCTGTTTGAATAAATCAAGCAGTGCTTTCATTTGTCACTCCTGTTGATCAGGGGCCAATATATAAAAAATATACCGGCTAAAAACATGGAAACGAAAAATGCGGTCTTCCAACGCATCACATGAATGCTAATGCCTGTCCAAGTCGATATCCATTGCCAGCGAGCGGATTTCCTTCACCAGCACGTTGAATGATTCCGGCATGCCGGCATCGATCTTGTGATCGCCCTTGACGATGCTTTCGTACACTTTGGTACGCCCATTCACATCGTCGGACTTGACCGTCAACATCTCCTGCAGTGTGTAGGAAGCTCCATACGCTTCCAACGCCCAGACTTCCATTTCTCCAAAACGCTGACCACCAAATTGCGCTTTGCCGCCGAGCGGCTGTTGGGTAACCAGGCTGTAAGGGCCAGTTGAGCGCGCGTGCATCTTGTCGTCCACCAGGTGATGCAGCTTGAGCACATGCATGTAACCGACTGTAACAGGACGATCAAATGCCTCGCCTGTCCTTCCGTCATAAAGCGTTACCTGGCCAGATCGGGGAAGGCCGGCGAGCTCCAGCATGTTCTTGATCTCATGCTCCGTCGCACCATCAAATACAGGGGTTGCGAAAGGCACGCCATCCTTGAGATTTTCCGCCAGATCGAATACTTCATCATCGGTAAGCGAAGCGATATCCTCCTGCCTGCCGCTGGTGTTATAAATCTTGTCGAGCAACGCGCGGATCTCGACAGCCTGGCTGCCGGCGCGCAGCAGATTACCGATCTTCGTGCCCAGCCCTTTTGCCGCCCACCCAAGATGGGTTTCGAGAATCTGGCCGACATTCATGCGCGAAGGCACTCCCAGGGGATTCAGCACTACATCGACGGGGGTGCCATCAGCCATATACGGCATGTCTTCCGCAGGCACGATCTTGGAAATTACGCCTTTATTTCCATGACGCCCAGCCATTTTATCCCCGGGCTGCAGGCGACGCTTTACTGCCACGTAGACCTTGACCATTTTCTGTACGCCCGGTGGCAACTCATCGCCTTGTGTAAGTTTCTTCTTCTTCTCCTCAAAAGCAAGGTCAAAGGCCTTGCGTTTCTGCGCCAGACCTTCTTCGATCTGTTCAAGCTGCACGCTCGCGTCTTCCTCCAGAAGCCGGATGTCAAACCAGTGGTGCGGATCGATACCGTCCAGATATTCCTTGGTAATTTGCGCACCTTTACCGAGTTTTTTAGGCCCGCCTGTCGCAACCTTGCCAATAAGCAGGCGCTCGATACGCTTGAATGCATCGCCCTCGACGATCCGCATCTGATCAGCCAGATCTTTCTTGTAACGTTTCAATTCATCGTCGATGATCTGCTGGGCGCGCTTGTCGCGCTCGATTCCCTCGCGCGTAAATACCTGTACATCGATGACGGTCCCGGAAATACCCGACGGCACCCGCAGTGAAGTATCCTTCACATCGGAAGCTTTTTCGCCAAAAATCGCCCGCAACAGCTTTTCCTCGGGCGTCAATTGCGTTTCACCTTTAGGAGTGACTTTTCCCACCAGCACGTCTCCGGCCTCCACTTCGGCGCCAATATGGACGATGCCCGACTGATCCAGGCGCCCGAGCTGCGCTTCGGAAAGGTTGGAAATGTCGCCGGTGATTTCTTCCGTTCCCAGCTTCGTGTCACGGCTCACGACAGACAATTCTTCGATATGAATCGAGGTAAAACGATCGTCTGCAACGATGCGCTCCGAAATAAGTATCGAATCCTCGAAGTTGTAGCCATTCCAGGGCATGAACGCCACCAGCATATTCTGCCCCAGGGCCAGTTCACCCTTGTCAGTGGAGGCGCCATCAGCCACCACATCGCCCCGGGCGATGACATCTCCCACTTTTACCAGGGGACGCTGGTTGATATTGGTATTCTGGTTGGATCGGGTATATTTGGTCAGGTTGTAGATATCCACGCCCACTTCGCCCGCGCGTGTTTCAGTGTCATGCACACGCACGACGATACGGCTCGCATCCACATAGTCGACCGCGCCGCCGCGCACCGCCTGGACCGCCGTTCCCGAATCCACCGCAACAACACGTTCGATGCCAGTGCCCACCAGGGATTTCTCAGCGCGGAGGCAAGGAACTGCCTGGCGCTGCATGTTGGAACCCATCAGCGCGCGATTGGCATCGTCGTGCTCCAGAAACGGAATCAATGATGCGGCCACCGATACGATCTGCGCCGGGGCTACGTCCATGTACTCGATCCGGTCGGGCGTTGCCAGGGTAAACTCATTCTTATGACGGCAGGAAACGATCTCATTGGTAAATTTGCCATTGCGATCCAGTTCGGCATTTGCCTGCGCTATCACATACTGCCCTTCCTCAATCGCCGAAAGATAGTCGATTTCATCCGTTACCTGACCGTTTTTCACCTTGCGGTAGGGCGTTTCCATGAAGCCATATTCATTGGTGCGTGCATATAGCGCCAACGAATTGATCAGACCGATGTTCGGCCCTTCCGGCGTTTCAATCGGGCAGACGCGACCATAATGGGTCGGATGAACGTCGCGTACTTCAAAGCCTGCGCGTTCGCGCGTCAATCCACCCGGGCCGAGCGCGGAAACACGCCTTTTATGGGTAATTTCGGAGAGCGGATTAGTCTGATCCATAAACTGCGATAACTGACTGGAGCCAAAGAATTCCCGTACCGCAGCAGAAACAGGCTTCGCGTTGATCAAATCATGCGGCATCAGGTTATCGGACTCGGCCTGGCTGAGCCGTTCCTTGACAGCTCTTTCGACCCGCACCAGACCGGAGCGGAACTGATTTTCCGCCAGTTCACCGA
Source organism: Nitrosospira sp. (assembly GCA_035493655.1). Classification (GTDB taxonomy): domain Bacteria; phylum Pseudomonadota; class Gammaproteobacteria; order Burkholderiales; family Nitrosomonadaceae; genus Nitrosospira. The sequence continues at coordinate 5,614 of DATJHX010000087.1, read as the reverse complement.
CGGAGCGTACGCGACGATTGCCGAGGTGATCGATATCGTCAATCTCCCCGCGGCCATTGCGGAGCTCAACGAGGATTTTGATGACAGCGGTGATATCCTCGTTCGATAGCGTGGTCGGCCCGTCGAGCTCTGCCCTGCCGACACGGCGATTGAATTTCATGCGTCCTACCACTGATAGGTCATAGCGCTCAGGCGCATAGAATAATCCGTTGAATAAAACCTTGACGGCTTCCTCGGTAGGAGGCTCGCCCGGACGCATCATCCGATAAATGGCTACCTGTGCAGCCATCTGGTCAGCGGTCTCGTCTATTCGCAGGGTTTGCGATATGTACGCACCCTGGTCAAGATCATTCGTATAAATAGTCTGGATCCGCTCTATATTTGCTTCGCGCAGTTTGGCAAGAAGAACTTCGGTAACTTCGTCATTTGCCAGCGCAAGCACTTCACCTGTTTCCTTATCGATTACGTTGTGGGCCAATACCCGCCCCAACAGGAAATCCTCCGGCACAGCCAATTTATCGATGCCTGCCTGCTGCATTTCACGAACGTGCTTGACGGTTATACGCTTGTCTTTCTGAACAATAACCTTGCCATTTTTGGTAACAATGTCGAAACGCGCAATATCGCCACGCAGCCGTTCCGGTATCAGTTCGAACAGAACATCTTTTTTGGACAGATGGAAAGTATCGAAAGAAAAGAAATCTGCGAGAATCTGCTCCGGCGTATACCCGATTGCCTTCAGCAAAACCGTAATCGGCATCTTGCGGCGACGGTCGACCCGAAAGTAAAGATAATCCTTGGGGTCGAATTCGAAATCAAGCCAGGAACCGCGATAAGGAATAATACGTGCCGAAAAAAGCAGTTTGCCGGATGAGTGCGTCTTGCCGCGGTCGTGTTCAAAAAACACCCCCGGGGAACGATGCAATTGAGACACAATCACGCGCTCGGTTCCATTAATGACGAACGAACCCGTGTTGGTCATGAGGGGAATCTCACCCATGTAAACTTCCTGCTCCTTGACTTCCTTTACGGTAGGCTTGGATGCTTCCTTGTCCATGATCGTCAACCGCACCTTTGCCCGCAACGGGGATGCGTAGGTAAGCCCGCGCTGCTGGCATTCCTTCACGTCGAACGGCGGAGCGCCCAGTGCATAATTGACAAAATCGAGGCGAGCATTGCGGGAATGGCTTTCGATTGGAAAGATTGACATAAACGCCGCCTGAAGCCCCTGACTATCGCGACGGTCAGCGTCAACCTGAGCTTGCAGGAATGCTGCGTAAGACTCGATCTGAGTAGCGAGAAGAAATGGAATCTGCAAAACGCTCGCGCGTTTGGCGAAACTTTTACGGATACGTTTTTTCTCGGTAAACGAATAGCTCATGGAATCTCTCCGGGGGTCAGAGAACGGTTGGACAGAAAATAGAAGCAGAGTACCTGATTTTAGCTACCGTGCTGAGTGTTCTACCGCACATATAGATGCGGGAATCCCAAATGGACGCGGGAATCCAAATCTTGAGGGAAAGCCAGGCCGATGGCATCCTCGACGCCACCGGCCTGGCTTGTCGTGTTACTTTATTTGATTTCAGCAGTCGCACCAGCTTCGGTGAGTTGTTTCTGAATAGCTTCAGCGTCAGCCTTGGGAATACCTTCCTTGACCGGCTTGGGCGCGCCATCCACCAGATCTTTCGCTTCTTTCAAGCCCAGTCCAGTAATCGCGCGCACAACCTTGATTACGTTAACCTTGCTATCGCCCACAGCGGTAAGCATCACGGTAAACTCGGTTTGCTCTTCCACGGGGGCAGCAGCGGCGCCAGCCGCCGGAGCGGCTGCTACGACAGCGGCAGCGGCGGCGGAAACACCGAACTTCTCTTCCATGTCTTTGATAAGCTGGGAAAGCTCCAGCACAGTCATATTTGCAACCGCTTCCAAAATTTCTGCTTTGGCTATAGCCATGTTTCTCTCCTGATAAATTTATGCTTATGTCGTGTTAAAGGTGCTGAAACGTTCTGAATGCGCGCATTGAATGCTTCTAGGCAGTTTCCTTTTGATCGCGGACGGCTGCAAGACCGCGTACAAAACGGGTCGGCACCTCATTGAGTGTTCGCACGAAATTGGCAACAGGCGCCTGCATCGTGCCCAACAGCTTCGAAAGAAGCTCATCACGGCTCGGAAGCGCCGCAAGACTTCCAATCTCTTTGCTGGACATTAGCAAATTGGGCATCGCCCCCGCTTTGATCACAAACTTGTCATTGCCCTTCGAAAACTCATGCAGCACCTTCGCCGCCGCAACCGGATCACTTCCGATGCCATAGGCCAGCGGTCCTATCATGTGATCGGAAAGCCCACTGAAAGGCGTTCCGTTTATCGCACGCCGTGCAAGGGAATTTTTAAGTACGCGAAAATATATTCCCGACTCGCGCGCCTTGGCGCGCAATTTGGTCATATTCCCAACGCCGAGCCCGCGGTATTCCGCGATGATAATTGCCTGGGCTTTTGCCACCTGGGTACTCACTTCGGCAACCACCGCTTTTTTTTCATCTAAATTTAGACCCAAGGTTCATTCTCCATCAGTTAAAATGGTGTCGAGTTCGGTTTGGGTAATACGACAAATCTGCTGACCACTGATCGGTCTGATTAATCGGAAAAGCCACAAACCCTCTCAATACCTACGAACCGGCGACCTAAATCAGGAGCCAAATCTGTTTCAGGAGCTGAATCTGTTCCTGCTGAATCTGTCCTGTTCCGGGAACGCCATCTGCGTTGGGCGCTTGAACGATGAAGAAAAAGAGATGAAATACCGTCTCAAATTCTCCATCTCCGCAATTAAGCTTTCGGGGGGATTGCACTTTACCCTGTTAAAATCCTGCCCTTCAAAGCAAAGAGGCAAAGAACTCCACCATCCCAAACAACCCCAACGGTCTTTGATAACCCGCCGAATTGATCAAATAAATAAAAGGAATCTCTTCGACGGCCCAAAGTCTTACAAAAAAATATATCCGCTCTTATCGCGTACTGGTCTGATCCACGCGGACTCCTATGCCCATGGTGCTGGATATCGAAATCCTTCTTAAATAAATGCCTTTGGATGCGGCCGGCTTGGACTTGTTCAGCGCGTCCAGCAAGGCGTTGATGTTTTGGGTCAGTGCGTCCACGCTGAATGAAGCCCTTCCGATAGGACACTGAATGATACCCCCCTTGTCGGCGCGATATTGAACCTGGCCTGCCTTGGCATTTCTTACCGCACCGGCAACGTCCGGAGTAACCGTACCTACCTTGGGGTTGGGCATCAGGCCGCGGGGACCCAGTATTTGACCTAACTGCCCAACAATACGCATTGCATCCGGGCTGGCGATCGCTACATCGAAATCGATATTGCCTCCCTTTATCTGTTCTGCAAGGTCCTCGAATCCAACTATATCGGCCCCCGCTGCGAGCGCCTCCCTGGCTTTATCGCCCTGGGCGAACACCGCGACGCGCGCAGTCTTGCCGGTTCCAGCCGGTAATACCACTGATCCACGTACTGCCTGGTCCGATTTTTTGGCATCAACCCCGAGATTGACAGCCACATCAATTGACTCGTCAAATTTCGCAGTGGCCGTTTCCTTGATTATTTTGAAGGCCTCCGGCAATGGATAGGATTTATTGCGATCGACCTTTCCAGCAATTTCCCTGAAACGCCTGGATACGTGCCCCATGTTATACGCCCTCCACTTCGATACCCATGCTGCGAGCACTGCCGGCGACAGTGCGAACTGCCGCATCCATATCAGCCGCCGTCAGATCGGGCATCTTTGCCTGTGCAATTTCTTCCGCCTGCTTTCTTGTCAGACGGCCTACCTTATCGGTGTGAGGCTTGGCACTACCCTTGCCGACTCCCGCCGCTTTCTTTATCAGCACCGTCGCGGGCGTGGTCTTCATGACAAAAGTGAAGCTCTTGTCAGCATAAGCCGTTATGACAACCGGCACCGGCAACCCGACTTCCATCTTCTGCGTAGCGGCATTGAACGCCTTGCAAAACTCCATGATGTTGAGTCCCCGCTGGCCGAGCGCAGGACCAATTGGCGGACTTGGATTGGCCTTACCCGCGGGTACCTGCAACTTGATATAACCGATTATTTTCTTTGCCACGACAATTCTCCTCTCGGGTACAAGCGAACGTGCTGTTCTCCCCATTCAATAAATAACCAGGCGGCACTCCCGATTCCCGAAGAAGGGAGCGCCCGCCCTATTTCAAGCTTTCTCGACTTGGCTGAAATCCAGTTCTACTGGAGTGGGACGGCCAAAAATGGAAACAGAAACCCTGATTTTGCTTTTGTCATAATTGACATCTTCCACATTGCCGTGGAAATCTGTGAACGGCCCTTCCTTGACCCGAACGGCCTCCCCCGGTTCAAAAAGAACCTTGGGCTTGGGTTTTTCCACGCCTTCCTGAATCTGGTGGAGGATGTTCTGCACTTCCTTGTCGCTGATTGGCGTCGGCTTCATTGCCGAACCCCCAATAAATCCGGTTACTTTGGCGGTATTTTTAACCAAATGCCAGGTTTCGTCAGTCATCTCCATCTCGACCAGCACATAACCCGGAAAGAACTTCCGTTCGCTGAGATTCTTCTGGCCTGCTTTCATTTCGATGACTTCTTCCACTGGAACCAGTATCTGCCCAAATTTGTCCTGCATACCGGCGCGATTGATCCGCTCCTTCAATGCGCGCTGCACACTCTTCTCAAACCCGGAGTAGGCATGAACCACGTACCATTTCTTATCCATTACCCCTCTTGTCCCATCAGATATTTCACCGCCAACAACAACCCCGCGTCCACCATCCATAAAAATATTGCCATTACCACAACAAAGGCGAACACCACGCCGGTAGTCTGCATGGTTTCCTTGCGGCTCGGCCATACGACTCTCCGCGTTTCCTCCGATGACTCCCTACTGAACGCATAAAACTGTTTACCTTGAGGCGTAAACCACACCACTACCACCGCCAGAACAATACCGGCCAGGACCGAAATCACTCGAAGCACCATGGCGCTATCCCGCAGGTAATAAAAACCGGCGATACCCGCGATCAACAGCAGAAGCGCGAAACCCAACTTGATCTTATCCACTACTTTTTCCCACTCTGCCTTTAGTACTAGTCAGTTAAATTAAGCGGTGTACGAGCTGATTACGCAAACCGCGGCATCAGCCCGTGATTCAAAATATTGGGTGGCATTTAAGACACTTTGCTTCCATCGGGGAGCAAGCGGAATTGAAGTTTTTTCAATGGGACTCCTTTTTGGCAGGCCAGGAGGGCATCGAACCCCCAACCTTCGGTTTTGGAGACCGACGCTCTGCCAATTGAGCTACTGGCCTGTATTCTTTGCGAGCGCAAGCTGAAATCAAGAGACTCATTTAGGTATCAATGAGGTATCAACACAAAAATATTCAACTCGCGGGTCTTCAATTCGTGAAACTGATCCGTGTCTTATACTACTCAATAATTTTCGCCACCACGCCTGCGCCGACGGTTCTTCCGCCTTCGCGAATGGCAAAACGAAGACCTTCTTCCATGGCTATCGGCGCAATCAGGTTGACTGTCACCGATACGTTGTCCCCGGGCATCACCATCTCA
>DATJHX010000086.1:0-6101 GCA_035493655.1 Nitrosospira sp. | reverse complement strand
CCAGCCTCTGGACTATGAGGGCGCCGTGCCCATATGGTTTGATAAAACGTTCAAGAAAATTGACGGCAGGATAATCCGGGAAATTTTAGGTAACGAGATTTGTCCAGGGCACAACATGGACGTCCTGGACGCCATTCTTGTTAATCGAAAACAATGGTTGGCCTTAGAGGGCGAAAACCTGGCCTTTTTACAGCGGTTGCTTGATTTTCATTATCGAGCTTTTGTCAGCGGTAATTTCCGTCATGAAACGGCTTTCAAGTATTATTTGCCGGAAATTTATGTCTATTATTTGGGACGCATGTATCAAACTTCTCAAACACTGACTGATATAGATAAACGTATCCTCGATCCTGAAGGAAAAATTGAAGGCATGCGTCGGATTGCTCTGCAGTATTGCAAGGATGAGCTAATGGGGAATTCCCTGAATGCCTTCGATGCTTCCTTGGCGGTGTCTGCGCTTGTGTTGCTGTCATATGAGCCGAGACATGACGGAGTTATAGCTGCTGGCCTAAATGTGCTAAGCCGAATGTTGCATACTCCTCCCACGGGGCGATGCGGCAAGCATGACATGAGCGGGATGAGGCCATCTGGGGTGGCGGTCTGCTCAAGCAATGGGCAGTTTCCTGAATTTTGGGCGCACTTTCCCCTTACCCCATTGTTTGTCATCGTGCCGGGGCAGCACTGCGGGCCGCTCAGGAGGAGTTGGACAGCGCGCGAACGGCATGCAGGAACAGCGCCTGATCCGGGCAGGCCGACGAAAGCAGCACGCGAATGCGCCGGGTGTTGCGGATCACCACCGCGCCGATTTTCAAGAGTTTCAGGCGGATCGTCTGCGTCTGGTGGCGCGCGGCCTCGGTGCTTCTGAGCGCCAAGGCGCGCAGCCGCTCCATCAGGATGTAGGCCAGGCTGGCGAGCATGAGCCGGAACTGGTTGGCGGCGAAGTAGTGACAGCTGGTGCGATCGGCGAACAGCCCCAGTTGCGCTTCCTTGATGCGGTTCTCCATCTCGCCGCGGCCGCAGTAGAGCTGCTCGTAGAGCGCTTGCGCCTCGTCTTCGAGATTGGCCACGACATAGCGGGGATTGTCGCCTTTGTCGGAGTACTCAAGGCGCGCGATCACCCGCCGCGGGTGGCGCCAGGAGGAGGCCGCGTAGTCGAATTCCATGAAGGCGCGTTGATGGGTGCGCGTGGCTTCGTGTTGTGCCTTGAGGCAATCGCGCCGGGCCTGGGTCCGGGCGTTCAGCCGGGCATTCTGGGCCAGCCCCACGCAGTAACCCACGCCGTGCCGGTCGCACCAGTTGAGCATCTTCTGGCGGCAGAAGCCGGAGTCACCGCGCAGGATGATGCGCACCTTGGGCCAGGCACGCCGCAGGCGTTTGACCAGCAGCGCCAAAATCGCCCACGCATGCTTGGCGGCATCGATCTTCGCGGGGCGCAGATACGACACCAGCAGCTGCTCGCCGCAGAAGACATACAGCGGCAAAAAACAGTAGTGGTCGTAGTAGCCATGGAAGAAGCGGCCTTCCTGGCGCCCATGGACGGGATCGTCGGTGGCGTCGAAGTCGAGGACGAGTTCGGCAGGTGTCTCCACGAACGAAGCGATGAAGTGCTCGAGGATGACTTCGTGAATCGCCCAGGCACTCGCCCGGTGGTGCTCCCAGTTCTCCAGCCGGCACAGGGTGGCGCTCGATCCGAGCTCTTCGTCGCGCTCGGCCGCTGTCTGCAGTAGTGTGTCCCGGCGCAATTCGTGGTGGTCGTTCAGATCTTCGTGACCCAGGCACAGCGCATAAACCCGTTGCTTCAAGAGACTCGCCAGCGGGTGGCGCACCAGATGCGGCGAGCGCGGATCGACCACGCGCCGCGCCACTTCGTCCAACAGACCTACGCGCCGGTCCACCTGTCGTAACAGCAGCACGCCCCCGTTACTACTCACTTCCCCGCCGCCAAAGTTCGCCTCGATCCGGCGCTTCTTCACTGGCGGAAATTCTATTGCTCCTAAGGTACAATCTGACATCGGCGGAATCTCCCCTTGAATCGGTCTGGAAACCAGATTCTAAGCGGGTTTACAAGGTTCCGCCGACCTCATTTCATACTCTTGTATGCAATATCCGGGCTAAGTGTACTTGGGCAATTATTCATGGCATTCCCTCCGATCGAGTTCTCGGCATCCTCAACGTGCATAGAGCGATACCCCTGTTAATAACAGTAATAAAAGATGATCGACCAATCAAGTTGAGGTGCCAAAACTGAACTCCAACAATGAAGATGACCATCGAAAAGCACCCACTGGCTATCGACCACCTGTTACTTATCACCCCTTACTTGTATGGTACGATTAAACCGCAACGGTTCCTGAACCGCGTTTATGCCGGATTGCGATACAAACTATTCCATTTATCATTTCAGGGGAGGAGCAGGCGATGTCGAGCGCTGGATATCACGAGCCGATTGAAGAGTTGTCCGATGAAACGAGGGACATGCACAGGGCAATTGTTTCATTGATGGAAGAGCTGGAGGCGGTGGATTGGTACAACCAGCGCATAAGCGCGTGCAAGGATGAGCAGCTCAAGGTTATTCTTGCGCATAATCGCGATGAGGAAAAGGAACACGCGTCGATGCTGCTGGAGTGGATCCGGCGAAGGGACTCGATTTTTTCGAAGGAACTGAAAGAACGCCTATTCAACGAAAAGCCGATTGTGGATGAGTGAGGGCATTAAATGCTGGGCCTTGTTTCCGGTAGCGCAACAGGCGCTCTCAACAGACAACTTCATTTCCGGAAGAAGGAGCTCGTTTGTACGAACGAAGACGCTTGCGCGGTGATCCTGCAAATAGAACCATGCTCTACTGAAGAAGAACTATTGCCGCCCCTTCATTGGAGGCGGCTTAAAAGGATTCAGAGGCGAGTGCGGCGAGCTACCGCGCTTATAAGACCCAATCCGGCAAGCAGCAAGGCATACGTTTCTGGCTCAGGTATAGGTGCCGTAAGCGGAGTCTGCATCATGCTTACATCCCCCCCGGTGACGAACGTTAAACCTGTCACGAATGCCTGGGTGTTGGAAGGATCCAATCCAGCGCCAGTATCTATACCGCGTAATTCAAATCTGCTGACGCCCGCCGCGTCAAAACTGAACACGTCGCCTCCATTCACATGGCCGAGGCTAATGTCATAGGTATTGTTACTGCTGTCGAAGCCAAAAATGTCGTACCCATTTGTATCGGCTGCCAGGAGTGGAAACAGGGCGCTTTCAATATTCGGACCTGAATTCACCACAAAGTCGTAGCCAGTTGCTACGAGGGGATCAATATATATCCTTTGATTGAGCTGAATGTTGAAATTGAAATGCCAGCCATCGGCCTGGACAATATTCGGTAAGAGAGGAGTGTCAGGTGACGAGCCATCGGATATCTTACCGTTACGGATTGCCATGGTCCACAGGCCAGGTGTGTCTTGGCCGACATTGCTGGTATTGGCGAGCTGGAGAACAGATGAACTGAAGGAACCCGGTAGGGCAAAAAAATGAGTGTTGTCGCCAGCATCGTACCCAGCCTGTGCCGGTATGCCTCCCAGGCCGCCAGAACCTCCGCTGGCCTCGCCCGTCGTCCACTGCAATTGCTTATAGCGGAACTCGATGTCGAAGTTACCAGCGCCGGTATTGGGGCGATTGAGCAGCGTCATCTGGAAGTCATTGACTTTATCATGACGCTGGTCGAAATAACCAACGTTGTTCCACGTTGTAACCAGGGTATTTGGATTTGGAGAGGCAGTGTAAACTCCGCCCCCGCCTCGCGTATCTACATCCGCCCAAAACGGGGCAATCATCGGCTGGCCAGAGACCGGAAATGGATCGGGTGTATAAGTTGGAACGGGTCCTCCGAAAGTGATATTACCGTTATTGTTTGCCCAGAATGTGCTGTAGTTGTGCCCAAAAAAGTTCACTGTGAACGGCAGGTTGAGTTGACTTGAAGATTCATCATCATTAGGTAATTGCGAGAGATCACCGTAGCCTGTCGGCCCGCCGAAGCCGTTGCGCAATTCTATTGCGTGTGCCGCATCGAAAGTAATTGCTCCTGCTAAAAACATTGAGCTTAATAACCAGCTATTTTTCATTTTTTCTCCAAAAAGGATGAGGTCATTTGCTAATCAGGTGTGAGCAAAGGCAAGGGTTCAATAAGGCAAATGGCCACGAACATGCCTCAGCAATATCAACTTAGTTTATAAAAAGCACAGCTGCTGACTTTTTATCATTCTCAAAGGAGAGTCTGCGCTTGAGCAGCGTGGCGCTGTTCAAAGAGCCGGATCAAGTCCGCGATGTGCACTACTGCTTCTTCGGGCAATTCGGGATAGATAGGTAGTGCCAGCACTTCATCGGCGAAACGCTCGGCCTGCGGCAGTGACATGCTGCCATGCGATGCGGAAAAAGCTGGCTGCAAATGGCAGGGCGTGGCATAAAAAACGCCGGTCGCAATATCGTGTCCAGCCAGAAACGCCTGCAGCGTATCACGTTCCGGGTGCGTAACAACGAACTGGTGGTAGACGGGGGTGCTGTCCTTGATAGGTGTGGGCCAGCCGCAAGCGGTATTACACAATGCTGTCTGATATTGTGCCGCGATGTGCCGTCGCTGTGAGTTCCACTCGTTCAGGTATGGAAGCTTGACTCGGAGAACGGCTGCCTGGATCTCGTCAAGGCGGCTGTTGTAGCCGATTTCCCCATGCAGGTATCGGTCCTCCCGGCCGTGATTCCGCAGTCGCCGTAATCGGGCCGCCAAATCCGGGTCATTGCAGGAAATCCCACCGCCATCACCGTAAGCTCCAAGATTTTTGGTGGGGTAAAAGCTGAAAGCGCCAGTGACGCCGAATGATCCAACGTTTCGCCCGCGATATCGTGCACCGATCGCCTGAGCGGCGTCCTCTATCAACCACAGCCCATGGCTTGCGCAGAATTCCTGAATTGACGCCAGGTCGGCCGGTTCTCCGAAAAGATGAACAACAATGATCGCTCTCGTTTGAGGAGTCAGGGCTCGCTGAATGCTGTCGATATCGACGTTGTAATGCCGGGATGAGCAGTCGGCAAAACGCGGCTGGGCTCCCGCCAGACAGACTGCCTCCGCAGTCGCGAAGAAGGTGAAGCTGGGGACGATCACCTCGTCGCCCGCGCCTATTCCCAACGCCTTCAGCGAGAGTAGCAGGGCATCGGTCCCGGAATTGACGCTGACTACCTCGGCCACACCGATATAATCGGCAAGTTCACGTTCCAGCGCCTTGTTCTCGACACCATCGATAAAATTGCCGCTGCCAAGCACGCGCTGGATTGCGGCATCGATTTCGCCGCGCAATCGCCGGTACTGAGCACCCAAGTCCAGCAGCGGCACGCTCATTACGCGTTTTTAACCTAAATCCGGCAGTTGGACGGGGTGGAGTGCGTGGTTTTTGAGGTGCAGGGCAAGGCGCAACGACGCGGAATGGCCATTCCATTCCAAGGAGTTGCAACGCAGCCATGTGCCGCAAAAAACATGGAATCCGCCTCGTAGCGGACTTACCATAAAGGTGAGCGTCAAGTGTCGCAAGAAGCATTGGTGGATCATAGAGATAAACTGAAAAAATGAGCGATCAACTGCCGGATTTAGGTTCAAGTATTCGCTGCCGTACCTGCTGCGCCAGGCCGAGCGCCGCATGGCCGTCTTCCGGTGTGACCCGGGGTACAGCGCGACGCCGGGAGGCGTTCAGAAAGGATGCAAGCTGCAGGCTCAGCGTATCGTGCTCCCCACCTGAGGAATTCTGTGCAGCAAAGACGAGGGCAGGATTCCCGCTATTGCCGAGGCTGTGGATAGGGCCGCAGAATGTTGCGCGAAAGCTGGCTCGGCGATTGAAGTCCATCATCCAGGTTTCGTTATTGCCCAGCTCCGCAATCATATACCTGTCTTCCTGCCCCGCGTCACGGCCCCAATATGTGTGTAGGTGGGCATGGCATCCGTTGGCGAAAACCAGCTCAACTTGCGCCTCATCGATTGGAGTCAGGCCATAACTGCAGCCGGAAGCCTGCAGATCAATCAGCGGACAGGCTACACCATATGAAATCAGGTCAAAGTCATGGATCATCAAGTC
>DATJHX010000085.1:0-6977 GCA_035493655.1 Nitrosospira sp. | reverse complement strand
GACGGCCTCGTAGCCGAGCAGCAAGGCTATGAATTTCCAGTCGAACGTACGACCGGTAATGACTTTATAAACAAGAATCAGCAGCGTCAGAATTGCCGTCAGCGGAATGAACAGGACGTTCAAGCCATCGATCCCGACACTATAATAGGTGAATCCAAAAAAGCGCTCCTGCTCGGCCAATTGAATTCCACCCACCTCCGGGTCAAACACGGACAATAAATAAAAGCTTAAAAATAAATTGAGCAGCGTTCCGGCAAAGCCGAAGCCTACCGCGATACCGATGGAAGCGCGCGTCAGCAGAACCGCCAGCATTGCCGCCAGAGGAACGAAGACTAAGGTCGACAGCAGGGGAAACGCTAGCGACTCGGACCAGAAAGTGACGTTGCCGAGCATCGGGGCCTCAGATAGCAACCAGTAATATTGTTAACACAAACAGCGCAAGATAGCCGGGATTGAGCAGCAACTGTTCAATCTTGTTGGCGGCCAGCCCGAGACGGTGACCATACTGGATCATGTCTTCGCCGATACCTCGTATGACAAGACGATCCTCGAACCAATACAATACCGCAGTGATCCGCTGAGTGATGCTTCCGGCAAATCCGCTGCCCCGGGCAAAGTCCTCATCCTGGCGGCCGTGCTGTACAGCGGTATCGCGCTTGCGGGGTTGGGCCATGGTGCCGAGAACTCCCAGCGATGCGTACAAGGATTGGCGTTTGGCGACTTTCTGTTTTTCCAGTTGCGCGAGCGTGGATATCGAGCGTTGCGAGGGAAGGGGGATTCCCATTGCACGGTCAACCACGTGATCATCGAAATAGGCCAGATCATGGGCAAGTTTTCGTATTGGCTTTACCAGAGCCCAGTCGGTGACCTGATCGATCCAGAATCGGTGCAACGACGCCGCGTAGGCCCAGCGCCAGCCTGCAACTTCCCGGCTGACCGGCCTCACCGGATTGCCCAGGATATGGTGCATGAGCGATGGCGCGACCAATACCTGATAGCCGCGAACCACGGCATGGGCGCATAAATGCCAGCTTGCCAGTTGCCAGAACCCCAGTCCACATTCGAGGAACATGAGCCCCAACTGCCCCGTTGTCGCAAAAAATAGCGAACTTTTCACATCGGTCTGCGTTAGGCCGACAACGAAGCCATACACGGCGGTTAACAGCCCCACGACGGCGACCAAAGCCATGACCAGCGGCGCGCGCTCAAGAATTGGCTGCAGCAGAATCATGAGATAAACGCCGGAATGCACCATGATTGCGCCATAAAACCCCGCGCTGGACGGCGTGGGCCCTTCAGCCGCGCGCGCCAGCCAAGGTGCAAAAGGCAGTTGGGCGGACTTTGCAAAAGCCGCTATGGCGAAACAAAGCGCAATTGCGCTGGCTTGCCCGCTCGATAGTTGTGTTGACAAAGCATTGAGCTGGGTCCAGTCCAGGGTCCCCGCCCAGGCATAGCTCAGCCCTATGCCCAGAATGAATCCGATATCTCCGGCGCGCACCGTGACAAATACCCTGGTTGCATTGGATGCGGCAACCGGCCGGTCATAAGCATAGGCTATCAATAAATAGGAACATAGGCCGGCGATCTCCCAGCCGATGAAGGTTCCCACTGCGTTATCCGATAACACCAGTAACAGCATGGCCGAGGCGTACAGGCTCAGCAAAAAAAAGAAGCGGTGAAAGCCCGCTTCCCTGTGCAGATAGTTGATCGAGAACCTGATAATGATAAATAACAGGGTGGCGAATATCACCGCCAGAATTACGCTAAAACCTGTCGTAATAAAGTTGACCTGAACGGTCAGGGTGCCGCTTGCCAGCCACTCGCCGATACCGGTTGAGCCGGCGTTCTTACCCAATAAATCACCCCCGAGCAGCACCAACGCGAACAGGCACGACAGGGCGATCGCCCACGTTGCGATACCTGCTGTCGTGGTTTCTCCGGCTTCCCCGTCGAGCACCCGGAATAGCTGACCGATTCCGATGACAGCCGCGGCGATTGCGGGAAACAAGGGAATGAAGACCGCCAGGATGTCCATGTCTCAAGCTTCCTTCGCCTCAGGCTGCCGAATCAGGGCGGGCGGCAAAGGCAAGGTGTGACCTCGATAATAATCCGGAGAGTTTTTACGTACGGGCAAATCGACCGGTTCTGCTTGCCAGAGAACAAATCCGACTCCACGCTCGAAGATAAATATTTCGCCGGTATCGGGGTCCTTTGCACTGAGCAATACCCATCCTCCCGCTATCAATTCCTGTAAACTCGGCTGACGGGCATAGATTTGTTCCAGGATTGATGTCCGTGCCTCCACCAGGATCTGCAGGCGCACCGCCTCATGGATTTCGATCATTTGCCGCGGCAGGCCGGTGCGCAGGTCACTGGCCGCTCCTTCCATTACAGCAAACATCCCAACGACGTTATGCGGCACTTTCGTGCCGCAGCCAAAACGCTCGTTGTTGACGGTGGAAAAGTAGTATTCCAGATTAATGCCTGCCCCGACGGGTCCGACAGCCAGAAGTATTCCTTCCAGTACTTTTCCCTCCGGATCTTGCGTCGGATCGTAAGAGATGAGGAAAACGCGGCGATCGAAGAATGCGCCTTGCGTTATGGACCTGCGTCCAACCACTGCCGCTGCATTGGTGGCATGCCCCAGTTCAGGCCGGGCCTGAGAAAAATCCGTGGCGCGCTCTTCAATGTGTTTCAAGGCCTTCTCCGGGGTCGGATTGCGCGGCGCCGAGGCCAGCCGGCGGCAGCGCTCATGCGCGGACATTCGTTGCGCATGACCTAGTTCACCCATGAGTTTGGTGAGTGCGGGTTTTCGTTCCGCAGGAATATCTTTCAAGTCATACCAGATGATTTCCTCATTGCACGTATTGTGCTCAGCGCCGATAAACCAGGTATCGGGTGGGATATTGATGCCGCGTTCCGCCACCAGTTTGCGTATCTCCGGGCGGTTGGCCATTGCTGCAAATAACCTCGCATTCGGCCCGCCGTGGCGCCCGCTGCAAGCTCCGCAATCATATGCGGCCAGATGGGGATTATTCTGGCTAATCGAACCGTGACCCATCAGCACCACTATTTCCGAGAAACCATAGGTCAGACCGGTATTGCGCAGAAAACCGGCAACCCTGTCGGCCTGTTCCTTATCGGTAAAGCCCAGTTTGGGATGATCCGGGGTGGCAACGGTCGCGGTGTCCGTCGAGGTAAACATCAAGTGGGTATCCACAGGGGGAGATACACTTTCACGTATGCTCGTGAGAACGGCGTGCTCGCGTTTGGGCACAAGTGTTTTTGCCAATAATCCAGCCAGGGTAAGCGGTGCAATTGCATCGATGACGGGTTGGGAAAGCAACAGGTTGCGGCGCAGGCCCTGATGCAGCACATTGGCAGCCCGCTGCACCAGCTTGCGCCCATCATTATGCCGGATAAATGTTTCACCACTTTGCGGTTTAGGTATTTCCCGCACTTCATGCGCGGGTGTTACCACGATCGGGCACAAGGGTGTCACCCTGGCGTCATCCAGACCTTTATAGTTCATCGGGACGCCGAAGAATCCTGCCGCCCCGAGCGTTTCAATTGAAGGGTTCAGTTCTTCCAGATGCCGGCGAAAGCCTTCCTCGCGGTCGTCTATGCAAAAAATGATTTGCGAGTTGGGACGTGTATCGCGGCGCGCCCATGTTCCCTGAGTATGATTAGCACGCAGGGCTTGAAAAAAAGCTTCGCGGTAATTTCGCTCGTAAGCGTACAGCCAGACATTGCCCCGCGCCGCCGTCGAAAACTGATCCAGCAGCGCCAGCATCTGCAGCAAATCATTTTTTTCGAGCGCCTCAACGTCCGAAGCATTGAGCCCCAGGTGCTGGCATAAACGAAAGAGCCGCCAGCCGCTACTGTAAATAGTATGCTGATCGCCTTGCTGCTCAGCGAGCGGGCTGAATTGCCAAGTCTGGATCAGGTCAGCGAGTCCTTGCCAGTCCGCGCGTGCATGGCGCTCTGAACCGGAAAGCATGATCAGGGACTCTACGCGTTCGGCAAGGTACTCAGGCAGATTTTTCTTGTACAACTGGCTGCGCACCAGGAATTCCGAGAGATTTTTACGGAAATATATTTGCAATCCGCTCAGCCTGGCATCGACGCGCCAATTCTCGCGGCAAACGCGGTTTAGCCAGAACCGATCCAGTGTTAACCGTATTGCCAGATAATCGGCGAGATGGGGTCGGGCATCCTCGACGGCGAAATAATTCGGATGATGTTGACGCCAGTTGATCAGGCCTGACCAGCCGGGCAATTCGAGCGCTAATCGGCGCAGATATCCTTCCCATATCGTTTGGGGTATCTCAAGCCGCGTCAGTTGCAAGATAATAGTATCCAGGGCATCCGCCGGCAGCTCCGCAATGATCTCCTGCCAATCAGGCAGCTCATGCAGGAAAGGATCTGCATCATATTGCACGACGGCCCGCCATGCGCCATAAAATCCCAATTGGCTGCGCCCGGGCATCCGCCACGCCGCGATACCCTCATCCATGCAGGAAGCGCAAATGCGAATCAACTGTGGACGAATGGAGTCAAGAACATCTATTCCGCTCAACGCCATTACGAAACCGCGCAGCGTTATGCTATTGCCGAGCTGGCTGAGCAAGTCATCCAGCACCTTGAGCGCCTGCTGCTGCATTTGTTGATGAACCGTGGCGCCATGGTTTCTTTCGCGGATATGCTGCAGCCATTCTTCAGCCTGCTCCAGCGACAAATCCAGTAAATTCTCGGGATGCAGCGCTGCGTGCTTCATTCCCAGTTTTTCCAGAATGCCTTCCCACAGCTTTCGGACAATGTTTTCAGGAGTATCGCTAACGGCAAGCACTCGCTTGCGAATTTCTGCCGGCACATCGGCTTGCACAGAATCCAGCGCGTTCAACTCTTCTATTTGCCAATTGAATTGGCTCGCAGTCAAGGGCTGCAGATCAAATAACAGAGCTATGCGATATAAATCCCCGCGGGTGATGGTTCTATCTTTTACTTTGCAAAGGGCTTGCTCAGCTTCCAGAGCCTTGTCATGCGCGAGTGCAGCAGAAATGTCGTCATCATTAATGCGGCCTTGCCGATAGAAAACGCGGCTCTGCGCCTCGGGAAGATAACCGGAGATGCCGGTCAGTGCCTCGAACTCAGCCAAGGCTTCCTCGAACGGAAGATGCTGAAAGCCGTGCAATGTATTGTGATGCACAAAATCGAGAATGGGCGCCTGACCAGGCAGAACATGATCCAGATGGTTTAATGCTTCCGTGAGCTGTTCGCGTATGTCGGTTACCTGATGACTGGATTTCAAGTGTCCTTCATGCATCGCTAACCCTCCGGAATTCGTAGCCTGATCAGGCTGTTCATATGCGAGGTGGTAGCCGCTGACAGATCGACCAGTGATGCAGGCAATAGGCCGAATAGCACGATGCCCGCGACGAGGACACCCAGGGCGAGCAGCTCAGGGGGCCTCAGATCCTCAATCTGTTTCATTTGCGGCTTTACTGGGCCTGTAAACAGCAGACCGATGGTACGGATTGCGTAAGCGGTACTGATCAGGATGGCAAGGCTAAAAAACACCATCAAGCCCCCCCACTGCCTGAAACCGCCCACCATCGCGTGGAGTTCGGCGACCGCACCGACTGTCCCAGGCATTCCCATCGCAGCCAATAACGTGATGGTAGTAAAAAATGCGAAACGCGGCATAACCTGAACCAGGGAACTGTAGTCCTGAATGTTGCGCGTATGCGTGCGTTCATAAAGCAGGCCTACCACCAGAAATAACGCGCCTGCGATCAAACCATGGGCGCTCATCTGCAGTATGGCCCCCGTGATCCCGGTCTCGTTCAATGTGGAGATACCCAATAGCACTATACCCATGTGGCTGATCGAAGAGTAGGCGACCATTGCTTTAAGATCGCTCTGGCGCCAGGCGAGCAAGCCGCCATAGATCATGCCGAATAATGCCAGAAAGACGAGGAGAGATTGGAGGTCGTGCGCAGCTCCAGGGAGGAGGACCACTACCCGAAGCAGGCCGTAAGCACCCATTTTCAGCAAAATTCCGGAAAGAAGAATACTGACGGGGCTGGGCGCCTCGACGTGGGCGAGCGGGAGCCAGCCGTGGAGCGGGAAAATCGGCATCTTGACGCCGAAGCCGATCAGGAAGCCGAGAAACGCCCAGACCTGCTGATCTCTGGGCATATCTTCCGCGACATGAATCATTGCGCTCATCAAGGACACATGTTCAGGAACATACTGGTAGATCGCAATCAGGCTGACGAGCATGAATATGGAGCCGCCCATCGTATACAGCACAAAATTCAGGCTGGCGGTCTGGCGTCGTTGTCCTCCCCAGCGATCAATCAGGAAGAACATGGGAATCAGGGTCGCTTCCCAGAAAATATAGAAGAGAGACCAGTCCTGGGCAAGAAACACGCCCAGCATGCCGAATTCGGTCAGCAATATGCTGATGTGATAGCCCCTGACGCCGACGTTGATGCCGGAAGAAGCGAGTAATGCTATCGAAGTGAGCAGCGCGGCCAGCGCCACCATGGGAAGGGACAAGCCATCAACGCCCAGGGCATAAGCGCTGCCGACCTTGGGATTGATTGCGAAATATTCGCTGAACTGCAGACCGGCGTCGCGCTGGTCATAACTGAAAAGCAGGTAGCAGGTAAGTAAAACAGTGATGCCGGCAAAAAATCTGCCGAGAGTGCGGGTGAATTCTTGATCGCGGTCGGGGATCAGCGCCAGCAGAAACGCGCCCATCGCCGGCGTCCACAGAATTGCACTTAAAATCCCCATTTTTTTAGTTGTGAAAAACCCTCTCTTTTTTCGGCCGTTAGTGCTTGGTCATATGCGTATGGATAGTATAGATAAATAAAACGCTAATAGTGTGGGGGATTTGGCACGGGAGTGCAAATTTTTTTTGATTTGACGGGATTACTCCACGGCTTTCACAAATTCATCACAGATAC
>DATJHX010000084.1:0-4486 GCA_035493655.1 Nitrosospira sp. | reverse complement strand
CGAAGCTGGCGGGTAACGTTTTCGCCGGTCTGCGCCTCATTCTGCCGGAACGACAACAACCCAAGCCCGAGCGATGGAATAAGCGTGGCAAGTACGGCGAACACCATGATCTTGCTTTTAATGCTTTTAAGGAAGCTCATCGGGACGTCTTATCGACTTGGGCAGAAATTAAAGAACGCGTTTTATCCCGACCAGGATTCATTATGCTCAAGCAGCCACAGTAGAAGTGATGGAACATGGCGTTTTATCGAAAAAACTACCGAAAGAAATAATTATCGTGATTATCCTGCGCAGCCAGCGGCAAAACAGCTTGGGACGCACCGGCCATACGACCCGGGGGCTTCGGGATGTCTGGGCACGGCGCATGCATCGATCGTAAATGATGAGCGTCAGTTCAATTCCGCGAATAACATTGTTTTAAACGCTCAACTCTGCAAATAGACTCTTTATACGCTTCACACGTTCTTTTACCCCTGGGATTTTTACCTGTACCTTCAGTCGATCTGGGCCGGAGAGCTGGTATTCGCGGCTACGCTGCATGAGCGTAACGATTTTGCCGGCATCCACCCGGGGGTTGGGGGCGAACTGGATCTGGATGCCGTCAGTTCCCGCATCCACGCGCGCAACACCCAGGGGCCTGGCGATGATACGCAGGCGGTGGCAATCCATCAGAGCCCGTACGGGGTCCGGTAACAAGCCGAAACGGTCGGTCAATTCGATTTGCATATCATCCAGTTGATCCTCGCTTGTGCAGTTGGCCATGCGCTTATACAGAACCAGCCGTTCATGGATGTCGTTACAGTATTCCTCCGGCAGAAGCGCAGGCACATGCAGGTTGATTTCAGTGGCGATTCCCAGAGGGTGCTGCATGTCGGGCTCCTTACCCTCTTTCAATGATCGAACGGCGGTATCGAGCATGGCGGCGTAAAGATTGAAGCCTATTTCCTGCATTTCGCCACTTTGCGATTCCCCGAGTACTTCGCCGGCCCCGCGAATCTCGAGATCATGCATGGCAAGATAGAAGCCCGCGCCCAGTTCTTCCATGGTTTGAATGGCTTCAAGGCGCTTTCTGGCCTGGGTACCCAGCGCCTCCTCCTCGGGGACGAGGAGGTACGCATATGCCTGATGATGTGAACGCCCGACCCGCCCGCGCAATTGATGCAATTGCGCCAGGCCGAACTTGTCCGCGCGATTGATGATGATGGTATTGGCAGTGGGGATATCGATCCCGGTTTCGATAATGGTAGTGCAAACCAGCAGGTTGAACCGCTGCTGATAAAAGTCTTTCATCACATGCTCCAGCTCGCGTTCGCGCATTTGCCCATGGGCAATATTTATGCGTGCTTCCGGCAGCAGGCGGACAAGCTTGTCCTGCATTGGTTGAATGGTGCTAACCTCGTTGTGCAAAAAGTAGATCTGCCCCCCGCGTTTCAATTCGCGCAGGCAGGCTTCGCGGATGATCCCTTCGGAAAAACGGCTGACAAACGTTTTGATTGCCAGCCGCCGTTGCGGTGCGGTCGCGATGACGGAAAAATCCCTCAGGCCTTCCAGCGACATGGCAAGTGTGCGTGGAATAGGTGTGGCGGTGAGAGTCAACACATCCACTTCTGCCCGGAGATTTTTCAGTTGTTCTTTGTGGCGCACGCCAAAGCGATGCTCCTCGTCGATAATGACCAGCCCCAGGTTTTTGAATTTTACGTATTTCTGGATAAGCTTGTGCGTGCCGATGACGATGTCTATCTGCCCATCGGCTAATCCCGCAAGCGCCTGAGCTTGCTCCTTTGCAGAACGGAAACGGGACAGTTCCGCAATTTTTACCGGCCATTCGTTTGCAATCAGGCTGAAGCGGTCCGAAAAATTCTGGAAGTGCTGCTCGGCCAACAGTGTAGTAGGCACCAGAACCCCTACCTGTCTTCCATCAGCCACTGCCAGGAAAGCGGCGCGCAGGGCCACTTCGGTCTTGCCAAAACCAACATCGCCGCAAATGAGTCGGTCCATCGGTTTATTCGATCTGAGATCCTCGATTACGGCTTCGATGGCGGCAGCCTGGTCGGCCGTTTCTTCGAATCCGAAGCCTTCGACAAACGCATCATAATCCTGCTGCCGAAAGGTAAACGCATGCCCGGGGCGAGAGCTGCGCTGAGCATAAAGATTGAGCAGTTCAGCAGCGGTATCACGCACCTGCTGCATCGCCTTGCGCTTGGCTTTATCCCACTGGCCGCTGCCCAGTTTATGCAGGGGAGCTGCCTCGGGTGAAGCTCCGCTGTATCTACCGATAAGGTGCAGTTGGGAGACGGGTACGTAAAGTTTGTCTCCCCCATCATATTCAAGGGACAGGAACTCTGTGGCTCCTTCGCCCATATCCATGGTTACCAGCCCGAGATAGCGGCCGATGCCATGCTGCTCATGCACGACGGGGTCCCCGGATTTGATCTCGGAGAGATCCCGGAGCGTTGCTTCGCTCATCACGGCGGCTTTGCGTGAATCGCGCTCGCGGCGGCCATGCAGATGCCTTGCGTACAACTCGCTCTCGGTAACGAAAGCCAGTCCGTCGCCCGTGGATATGAAACCGTTATGCAGCGGCCCCACACCCAGCATGAAGGATTTACCGCCCTTCAGAAATTGCGCGTAATCATCGCAACTTTCGGGATAGAGTCCATATTGCATCAGGTGATCGGCAACGAGTTCGCGCCTGCCGAGACTTTCGGTCAACAGCAAGGTCCGGCCGCCGGGCGGTTCGAACTCTGCGGAGAATCGCTTGACGAACCCGGCGAGCTTCTCTGCCGGGTTATCTGCGCGACGATCAATCTGCAGTGGCGGCAGTGGTTCGGTCAAATTCGAGGTTGTGCTCTTTGTGCTTTGGGTGCTGGATTGAATTTCTATGCGCGGATAAGGTTTGAGTGCGCCGAAAAAGGCCTCTGTCGTGAGGAACAGATCAGCCGGCTTCAGCAATGGCCTGTCACTGTCTCCGTGCATGAGCTGATAGCGTGATTGAGTATCGCGCCAGAAGTTCTCCACCGCGGGGTGAATGTCATGATGAAGACATAAAAGCGCGGTTTGCGGCAAATAGTCGAAGAGTGTCGCAGTGGATTCGAAAAACAGGGGCAGGTAATATTCAATGCCGGCGGGAATCACGCCTTTGCTGATATCTTTATAGATGCGGCTTTTTGACGGATCGCCCTCGAATTTTTCGCGAAAGTTGCCTCGAAAACGAGTGCGGCCGTCTTCATCAAGGGGAAATTCGCGGGCCGGGAGCAAACGTATTTCTTTGACGGGGTAGACGCTTCTTTGAGTGTCCGCATCGAAGGTGCGAATGGTTTCGATTTCGTTGTCCAGCAAATCGATGCGGTAAGGCAGCGGACTGCCCATCGGAAATAGATCGATCAATCCTCCGCGCACGCTGTATTCTCCTGGCGAAAGCACTTGCGTTACATGGTTATAACCCGCCAGGGTCATCTGGGCGCGAAAAGCATTCAGATTAAGGATTTCACCTCGCTTTAGAAAAAAAGTATTCGCAGCAAGGTATTCCCGCGGCGGCATGCGATACAGTGCGGTCGTCACGGCGGCAATCAGAACATCGCAACTGCCGTTCATGAATTGATACAGCGTGGCAAGCCGCTCCGAAATCAGGTCCTGATGGGGAGAAAACACATCGTAGGGCAATGTCTCCCAGTCGGGCAATAAATTGACTTTCAGTTGGGGTGAAAAAAAAGGAATTTCCTCAAATAGCCTTTGGGCATCCAGCGCGCTTCCCGTAATGATCACAAGAGGTTTCGAATCCCCTGCCAGTTGTGCTAGAGCGAGTGCATCGCCCGAGCCGTCGAAATGCTCATAGCGGATTATTGATCCGGGGGAGGGAATAGTCAGTTTGAAGGACATTCTTTTACGTGACGAGGCGCTTTCAGTGGCCCCGGCTCATTAAAAAGGCGACATTATGCCAGTATTCGAACGATTTTCTGGCACATAAAGATGCGACGGAAAGCGAAGGCGGGGTAATGAACTATTGAGCAGGTATTGATTTTTCACCGGGGGTTCACGCCAAGACCCCTCCAGATGGGTTGATCAGGGGTTCAGTGCATCAGGTAGAAACCAGTGATCCAGGACGAGCTGTAAGGTTGAACTGCCCTTGAACTCGTTCACTTGTACGCGGTAGACGGCGTCTATCACTTCGGGAAGGGGGTCACTGTGGGCAAATAATATTGCCTCGTATGAGCTGCCCATCCTTGACGCCTTCTGCTCGCCGCTTACTGCCGACGCTGGCCGCCTTCGCAGCTTCAGCTTCAAATGTTTTTCAGCCACCACACGCTGGTCCTGTACCTGGAAGCGAGTGATGAACGTGGGTTGAGCAAAGCCCTGTCCCCACACCTGGTCGCCAATTTGCCGCGCGAGTTCCAGGTTCATTTCAGCTTCATCCAGATCACCGTCGGTTTCTATGACATGCTGGAGATCGGCCGGAGTGAGCATTGCCCGGGCGATTTCTTCAAAA
>DATJHX010000083.1:0-28953 GCA_035493655.1 Nitrosospira sp. | reverse complement strand
AAAGCCCAGGATGGATGGAACGCAGCGCCCAAACGCCTGAGCGGGGACGGGAAACCTGATCCCGGCGGTCCCATTCATCTCACAGGCTTCTCTTTGAGTTTTGAAAGCCCGAACCGGATCGTTACGCGCCTAGAGGGCTTTGACGAACGTCCTTGGCCGGACGTAAGTTTTAAGCTTACGATCACGGATACGCTCTCATCGTCAGCAGGTCAAGTACGTTGCGAAAGCAAGCGTGATCTGGATGTTGATACAAGTTGGCTGAACGTTCTGACCGGACTGTTTTCTTTCATTCTGCCACCACTAGGGATCGTCTTTCTCGTAGAAAGGATTATCATCGCGAGCGTCGATACACCCAACGTCAATGCGGGCGCGGGTTGCGGAGCGGTTGGCATGATTCCGCAGGAGATACTCATTCCCGCGGGTCAGAAAGTCGTTGCCAATTACACTCGGGTAGAGGTGTCCAGTGGCGGTATCTACGCGGGTGGCTCCTTTGCGGTTATACCTCGCAGCCCCGAGGTAACGGTCGCCGGCCCAAGCCAAGTTTCGGTAGTGGA
Source organism: Nitrosospira sp. (assembly GCA_035493655.1). Taxonomy (GTDB): domain Bacteria; phylum Pseudomonadota; class Gammaproteobacteria; order Burkholderiales; family Nitrosomonadaceae; genus Nitrosospira. Next base: position 28,399 of record DATJHX010000083.1, on the reverse strand, counting down.
AGGAACGGCGTCTCTGTCCCGCACGTTTTCGCTTCATGCAAGGGACCTTCGCCCTCCTCTGCAGATCGCTTGGAGCGGAGACGGTTCCCCCACGACTCCTACTGCGGAGACGACCAGCTTTCGCTTCAATCTCGGAGGCGCTCGAGTAGGTCAAGTGCTCACTCGTCGTGTAACAGCTCGAGTAACTGACGCTGATGGCTTGGTCGGTTCAGGCGATTTGATTGTTCAAATTCACATAATTCCAGCAGATGATGACGGTCTTCCTCCGATTTGTCGTGTGAAACCCTGGCTGCCGCAGTGTCGAGAGCCGCTGGCCGCAATAGTTTCAAAGCGCGGAGGCCAGCAGCCTTGAAAGATTAAATGCTGTTGAAGGTCGATAGCTGGACTAGCTTCATCCAGAGCTTAAGCGTCTTAGAGTCTCAAGACGGTGAGGCGTCAATCAAATAGAGGAGACAAGAATGGACGAACAGAAGAGTAATTTAAATGAAAAAATTCCAGAGCATCTGACCTACTCCCCGGAATTAGCAACATAGGCGAGTAGAATCCAGGGCTGCATGACCTGCCCCCGAAATTAGCAACGGCGGATTCAACCGCCACAGCTAAAAATGGGGGAGTACCACGTGACCCCATGGGCGGCCACAGAAAACGTAGTGCGCCGACGAAGGCAACGGCCTGCGACGTCGGCGACTGCAACCTGCCGTGGCAAGCGTTCAATTCAAGCGAAAGAACCGTCACTGGAAACTGAGCAACAATCCCTTCCCAGCGACGCTGCGCCCAGGCTCGTGTCTCGGTGTCGTTGGCTCCGGTGGATGGGGATCGCCCTTCCCTCCCGGGAAGGGGTGGAAGGGATGGGACTGTGAGACGGTGAAGCATCAGGCTATTTTGGCCCGTTACGTTTTGGTTATCCCCCTAAAGTCCCTCTCGAAGAGATTCGGGGCTTGAGGGGATACGCAACTGGGTACAGCTCCTGGGGAGCGCCGGGTACCCTGCCCTGGTTGATCAAATAGTCTTCTTAGCGCAAATCGGCAAGAGCAACGAGTTCAGGATGAAACGAGTCCCGGTATTTTTCTGGAAGCGCGGCTATAGCCGCGGTGGCTTGATCACGGTTCGGATAAATTCCGTACGTGACTCTGAATTTGGCCTTATCCCCATTATTTTCGGGGTGTACATAGAGATCGGATAAATTGACCGACTTCTCCGCACGAATCAAAAATCTTTCCATGCGATCGGGCTGGACGTTGTCCGTCCAAAACAACTGGATCGTATATTGATTTTTGTCCCCTTCATCCATGAGCTTCATCGTGGCCTCAATCCGCTGCTCAAGCAATTTATAGCCTTCCAGCTTGACCCCGGCAATATGAAGCTTGCCAGCGCGGTATGTACTGGCCCTTGCCGGCCCTCCCGCTGTTGATCCCGGGAGGGAATCAGCCGCAGCGCTTCGATTATCCTGCGGACTCTTCATTCCAGTGGCAGGCACTGTGGCAGTCCCAGTCACAGCCCCGGAAGACGAACCGGGTGCCCGCCCTGCAGGCGAAGCTGGCGAAGGCACATTCGCGGCCATTGTGGCGTTCGACGAATATGCGGTGACGGGAGCAGGGACAGGAACAGGCCCAGGAACCGGCACGGGCACAGGTGTAATAGGTGGCGCCTGAGCCGGTGAAGATGCTTCGGGCACTGCTGAAGCGACGACAGAAGAAACCTCCGCTGAAGGAGCGCGAAGGACAAGCCAGCCCAGCACTCCCAATACTGCAATAGTAAGTGCTGCACTCGCCCCGGCTGTACGATAACCAAAGCCGGACCATTCCAGCCGGTCCCGCCAGGTAATACCGTGCCCGATTCCTGTCTCCTCGAGGGCTGCGGTGACATGACCCACATTTATGTCAGACGTGTTCCCGGTGTTCCCGGAAAGGGCTATCTGCAAAGACCGGTCGGCCAGGATGTTCAGTTGCTGGATAAGACCCCCTGAGGAAAGGCCGATCATGGTTACCGCCTGGGGCGTAAATGTAATCGCATCGTCATGGCCGACCGTGCTCATTCGTGAAACAAGATATTCGTTCACGCTCTTGCGGCCAAGCAGCTTCAAGTCAAAACGATGAGCGATACAACCTTTGAGCTTGTGCATGTGTGATACGGTGCGCATGAGCTCGTCCTGGCTGAACAAGACGATTTGCAGCAGCTTGTGGCGGGGCGACTCGAGCTCATAAAGAGCTCGCAACTCGTCCAGTATTTCGGTGGATAATTCCTGGGCCTCGTCAATCAACAATACTACCTGCCTGCCTGCCGCATCTTTTGCGTCCAGTAAACTACGCAGTTCGCTCACTACGGCGGGAGCACTTCTAAAGGCAACGCTCTCGTCGATACCGTTCCCGACGTCCCCTTCTCCACTGTTAACCGATCTGGTCGTGCCAGACTTCAACTGATGGATTATCAGGTTTAGAAACTCTTCGGGGGTTGAAACAGGCTGCGCGAGATAAATCGTTTGCATCTGCGAAGGCAGCCGCTTCATCAACATTCTGCACAGTATCGTTTTACCGCTGCCGCCCTCTCCGATTACTGCAATGATCCCTTCCCGGCCCTCACCACGTGTAAGTACATAAATAAGGGCGTCCAACGTCTCGCCGCGGTTGGCTCCGCCGTAAAAAAATTCGTTATCCATTAGATTCTGATGAATAAATGGATCAGGGCTTGGGTCGCTCATCCTTGAGTGGCTCGGATACTTATTGCTTATTTATTGCTTTATGCTCTTGAGAAATTACGAAAGGCGGAAAGAATGCGAACCAAAAAAACGCGTATCTGGCAAGTATATATTCTGGCCACATAACACAAAGTCATGTCGACCTTCGTAATAATTCCTGGATTGGTGGGAATAAGATACCACTATAACCGGTGATCCGGCGATTGATATCCCTGAGATTGATGTCCGGTATTATCGGTATCAAAAAAATCGGATTCTTTTTTTCCTATCTTCTCGATCCCCCGGCAACACTTGCAGTTGGGGATAATTGAAGTTCCACGGCCGGGAATTCTCTGATTATCCAAGGCCGGTAGTCTCCTGGGCGGAATGATGATTTATCCTATACACCTTGTATTGAACCGCCTCGCTGGGGTATAGTTCGAGTCTGCCATTTATATTCCAAGCGGAAGAGTGCGCCGATTTCACCGGCGCGGCCGAAGGCGCAACCCCCCGGAATCGCTCAGGCGTGGTCAAGTTGATTGATTCGTTAGAACCGCTTGCAACAGGCAATCTGGAGAGCGCCGGCGCCCGTGAACGGGTTCGGCCACCGAAGGGGCACACGGGGCAATATTCCGTAATCTCTCAGGTAAAAAGGACAGAGGGGTGAAGTCACACGTGACTTCACCCCTTTTTTTAAGGCAACGATCTGTGAAAACAACCTCTCTTAATCAAACCCACCGTGACATGAACGCCAAGATGGTGGATTTCGGTGGCTGGGATATGCCCCTGCATTACGGATCCCAGCTTGATGAGCATCACAAGGTGCGTCGTGACGCGGGGATGTTTGACGTGTCCCACATGTTGGCGGTAGATATAAAAGGCGAGGGTGCGCGCGATTTTTTACGGCGGCTGGTTGCCAACAATGTGGACAAACTGGTACAGCCGGGTAAAGCGCTTTACACCTGTATGCTCAACCCGCATGGCGGAGTGATAGATGATCTCATCATTTATTATCTGTCGGAATCGCACTTCCGCATGGTGGTCAATGCCGGAACCGCTGACAAGGATTTGGCGTGGATGCAGGCGCAACGCGACGAACGGGCTCCGCAATTGGAAATTATTCCACGTCGCGATCTGGCGATGATCGCGGTACAAGGGCCAAATGCCCGGGCGAGGGTTTGGGAAGTCATTGCGGGATCTCAGGCTGCAACCGAAGGGTTGAAGCTGTTTCAGGCAGTATTTTTTGATCAGTATTTTATTGCCCGCACCGGCTACACCGGCGAGGATGGCTTCGAAATCATGCTGCCCGCGAACGAAGCCGCCGAATTCTGGAATGCGCTTGCCGCCGCCGGGGTTGCGCCGGCGGGACTTGGAGCGCGCGATACGTTACGGCTGGAAGCGGGCATGAATCTGTACGGTCAGGACATGGACGAAACCGCCAGTCCTCTGGAATCCGGCCTGGGCTGGACGGTTGACCTGAAAACCGACCGTGAGTTTATCGGCAAGGAGGCGCTACTTGCGGCGCCCGCGAAGCAACAGCTTATTGGCCTGGTTTTACTGGACAGGGGCGTGCTGCGCAGTCATCAGAAGGTGTCAACCGCCAACGGCGCGAGCGAGGGCGAAATTACCAGCGGAGGCTTTTCCCCGACGCTCAATCAGTCCATTGCGCTCGCGCGTGTGCCATTAACGGTCGCTGCGGGTGACGAAATCCAGGTAATCGTTCGCGACAAGGCATTGCGAGCGAAAGCAGTGAAATATCCATTCGTCAGAAATGGCAAAATTCTGGTTTGAATTTTCGCAGCAGAACAATCATTCAATTCTGGAGCAGACACATGAGTATTCCAAACGATTTAAGGTACACAAAATCCCATGAGTGGGTAAAGCTGGGAAATGACGGCATCGCGACCGTCGGTATTACCCAGCATGCTCAAGAGTTGCTGGGAGATATGGTATTCGTTGAAACTCCGGTTGTAGGGCGCAAGCTCAAGCAGGGAGAAGAATGCGCGGTCGTCGAGTCGGTCAAGGCGGCGGCTGATGTGTACTCTCCCATTTCAGGGGAAGTTACAGCAGCCAACCCTGAGCTCGAAGTGGCCCCAGAAAAGATCAATCAGGACGCCTACGCGGCATGGCTTTTCAAACTAAAACCAGTCAACGCTGCGGATGTCAATCTTCTCATGGATGCCGCTGGCTACCAGAAAATGCTGGAAAGTGAGGAACACTGATATTGCAGGATAACCAGGCCAGACGGCCCTTTGGGTTTTATGCAAAATCCCCTCTTGCCGCTCACTGGGCCTCGCCTGTTGCTTGCCCCTTATTACTTTCCTGTTCGCTATTCCCGTTTATTACGCTGTCTGTCATTTCTATCCCGGCTTACTATCCCTTATTACCCCTATTCCCTATCCAATTTACCACCTGACTAGCAGAAACCACGGAACGACCCATGCCGTTTATTCCCCATACTGAAGAAGATGTACAGGCGATGCTTGCAAGCATCGGCGCCAATACTATTGATGATCTGTTCGACGAAATTCCGCCCGAGCTCAAAAGCACCGGCTTGAAGGGCGTGCCTCCCGGCTTGAATGAAATGGAAGTCTCGCGGCTCATGCTGGAACGTGCCGAAACAGACGGACGGTATCTCAATTTCATCGGTGCGGGCGCCTACGAACATCACATCCCGGCGGCGGTATGGCAGATCACCACGCGCGGCGAATTTTATTCCTCTTACACCCCCTATCAGGCCGAGGCAAGCCAGGGGACTCTGCAACTTCTGTATGAATACCAGACCATCATGGCCTCGCTGACCGGAATGGATGTATCCAACGCAAGCATGTATGATGGTGCCTCTGCTCTGGCTGAGGCCGCTTTGATGGCGGTGCGAGCGCATAAAACCTCTCGCCGCATCCTGATGCCCGCAACCGTTCATCCTGTATACCGCAATGTTGTACGCACCATTGTTCGAAATCAGGGAATCGATGTGGTCGAACTGCCCTACTCCCGAGAGTCCGGCCAAACCACGATGGAAAGCCTGGATGAGTTTGGCAAGGAGGAATTCGCTGCGCTGGTCATTCCGCAACCCAACTTCTTTGGCGTACTCGAAGAGGTTGATAGCCTCACAAATTGGGCGCACAGCAAAAATGCACTGGCTATCGGTGTAGTCAACCCGATGGCGCTCGCACTCCTAACCCCGCCGGGCGAATGGGGAGAAAAGGGTGCCGATGTGGCAGTAGGTGAAGGTCAGCCATTAGGAATTCCACTGTCGAGCGGCGGGCCCTATTTCGGTTTCATGGCTTGCAAGCAGGCGTTGGTGCGCCAGATGCCGGGACGTATTATCGGCCGTACGACGGACCAGGATGGAAAGCCAGGGTTCGTCCTGACGCTCCAGGCACGTGAACAGCATATCCGCCGCTCCAAGGCGACCTCCAATATCTGCACCAATCAGGGATTAATGGTTACCGCTGCAACCATTTATATGGCGCTGATGGGGCCGGAAGGCCTGCGGCGAACTGCCGCGCAATCCCACGCAAATACGCTGGCCTTATTGGACAAACTGCAAAGTTTGAACGGAGTGAGGAGAGTTTTCCAGGGACCGCTGTTTCACGAGGTAGTGGTTTCTCTTCCGGCACCCGTCGAAGAGGTATTGGATAAGCTCAAGACGCAGCGGATTCTCGGCGGGCTGAATCTGCAAGAATATTATCCCGAGCTTGGCAACGCGATGCTGGTTTGCGCCACCGAAACCAAGATTTCGACCGACCTGGCGCGCTATGCAGAGCATCTGGGCCAAGCGCTCGACCAGCGTAATAGCTGATTGATTTTCAGTTTTTGACTACATCCTCAACTTAAGGAGAATGGCATGGTTACTCTCGCAGGCAATCCCATCAAAATTGAAGGAACCTTTCCGAAAGTGGGCGATAAAGCGCCAGATTTTTCGCTGGTGAACAGGGATTTGAAAGATACGACACTGGCGGATTTTGCAGGCCAGAAAAAAGTCCTCAATATCGTTCCCAGCCTGGATACCCCCGTCTGCGCCATTTCCACGCGTAAATTCAACGAGAAAGCCAGCAACATGGACAATACCGCGGTATTGATCATCGCAGCGGATCTGCCTTTTGCAATGAGCCGCTTCTGTGATATGGAAGGCCTGGATAAAGTAGTGCCGCTTTCAACCATGCGCGGATCCGAATTCATGAAAAATTATGGAGTAGCCATCGCCGACAGCCCGCTGGCCGGCATTACCGCTCGTGCCGTAGTGGTACTGGATGAAAATGATAAGGTCATTTATGCTGAGCTGGTGCCGGAAATCAAGGATGAGCCCAATTACGACGCGGCCTTGGCTGCCCTCGAAGCCGCTTAGCAGATAATGTTTCAAAGGCGGTTTTTGGTTGCGGAACAACGCCGGGTGGAGGCGGAGTGAATATATTTTGATGCCGGTATGTCGCTCACCCCAGGAACCAATAAATTAATGCTGTAACCCTTCAATAAAACGCAGAGATTCGGATTTATGTTGATATTTGAGCACTCCCGCCCCGGGCGGCGCAATCACTCCCAATTGCCGGCAGAAGCCGCGGATATACACGATATTCCGCAGAATCTGGTACGTAAAACACCACCGCTTCTGCCGGAAGTGTCCGAGATGGATGCTGTGCGCCATTACACGCGGCTGTCGCAAAAGAATTTCTCGATAGACACGCAATTCTATCCGCTGGGCTCATGCACCATGAAATACAACCCCCGGGCGTGCAACTCCCTTGCCATGCTGCCTCAGTTTCTGGCTCGCCACCCTCGCGCTTCTGAGAGCACGGGCCAGGGATTTCTTGCCTGCCTGTATGAGCTACAGGAGATATTGAAAGATGTGACCGGGATGGCGGGAGTCTGTCTTAACCCAATGGCAGGGGCGCAGGGTGAGCTGGTGGGAATATCGATGATACGCGCGTATCATGAATCGCGCGGAGATACTGCTCGCACCGAAATCATCGTTCCCGACGCCGCTCACGGAACCAACCCGGCCACAGCGGTAATGTGCGGCTATAAAGTGGTTGAAATAGCCACCGACAAAGAAGGCGACGTGGATATGGAGGCGTTGAAAGCAGCGGTTGGCCCGCAAACGGCGGGACTGATGCTGACCAACCCTTCCACGCTCGGGGTATTTGAAAAGAATGTTGCCGAAATGAGCAGAATCGTTCATCAGGCGGGTGGATTGTTATATTACGATGGAGCCAACCTGAACGCGATACTGGGCAAAGTGAAGCCCGGCGATATGGGATTCGATGTTATTCACATCAATCTTCATAAAACATTTTCCACCCCACATGGCGGCGGAGGCCCGGGCTCAGCGCCAGTAGGCGTCGCCCCGCGACTGCTGCCATTCATGCCCGTACCGGTTGTCGCTTTTGAAAACGGAACTTATCGCTGGCTGACGGAAAAAGACATCCCTCAATCCATCGGCAGACTTTCGGCGCACATGGGTAATGCGGGAGTATTGCTGAGAGCGTATATCTACGTTCGCCTGCTTGGTGCGGAAGGGATGCATCGCGTGGCGGAGTTTGCTGCGCTTAACGCCAACTATTTGATGACGGAGCTCGGCAAGGCGGGTTTTGAAATTGCATATCCCACTCGCCGCGCCAGTCATGAGTTTATTGTTACCCTGAAAGACCTGAAGGAAAAGACCGGCGTCACTGCCATGAACGTCGCCAAACGGCTGCTTGACAAGGGGTACCATGCGCCTACCACTTATTTTCCCCTTCTTGTGCCCGAATGTCTGCTGATCGAGCCCGCCGAAACCGAGTCCAAGGAAACGCTCGATGCATTTGTCACGGCCATGAAGGAAATTCTGGAGGAGGCCCATGCACACCCGGAAATGGTGAAAAGCGCGCCTCATGCAACGCCGGTACGCAGGCTAGACGATGTAAAAGCCGCGCGTGAACTGGATCTTGTCTGGAAACATCAGCCAGCCTGACTTAGCGGATATCCCTCGAAATGCATACACTCATCTGCGGCTCGATCGCGTACGACACCATCATGGTGTTCAAAGATCATTTCAAGAATCACATCCTGCCGGAAAAGATTCATATTCTGAACGTCGCATTCCTGGTACCGGACATGCGCAAGGAGTTTGGCGGCTGCGCCGGCAATATTGCTTATAATTTGCAAATGATCGGGGGGCAACCGCTGATCATGGCCACAGTGGGCGACGACTATCAGCCCTACGCCAGCCGGCTGGACAAGCTTGGCCTTAGACAGGCCCATGTACGCCAGGTGGGTGACACCTTTACCGCACAGGCTTTTATCACAACCGATCTTACGGATAACCAGATCACTGCCTTTCATCCAGGCGCCATGAATCATTCTCACGAAAATCATGTAGGCGAGGCGGAAAACGTGAGCCTGGGCATCATTGCGCCGGATGGGCGCGACGGCATGATCCAGCATGCGCGCGAGTTCCATGAAGCCGATATTCCATTTATATTCGACCCGGGCCAGGGCTTACCGATGTTCAATGGCGAGGAATTGCTGGATTTTATCGATAAGGCAGGCTACGTGGCGGTCAACGACTATGAGGGGCAATTGCTGTGCGAACGCACCGGCCTCCCCCTGGAAGAACTTGCCAAACGTGTAAAGGCATTGATCGTCACGAAGGGTGCGGAAGGGTCAGTCATCTACGCCTCAGGCGAGCAGATCGATATTCCCTGTGTCAAAGCGGATACACTGACTGATCCGACGGGTTGCGGCGACGCATACCGCGCCGGGTTGCTTTTTGGGATCGCGAACGGAATGGATTGGCAAACCACGGGCCGGCTTGGAGCCTTGATGGGAGCCCTTAAAATTTCGCACCGTGGCGGCCAGAATCACGTTTTCACTCAGGACGAAATCGATCAGCGTTATTTCGATAATTTCGGCAGCCGTATCTTATAGATTGCCCAAGAATGTCTTCGCCTAGCTTTTCTGTTTAAACCTATTGTCCTTTGGGTGTAATAATAGTGGCATGAAACACGCCACCACCAGCCAATTTACACGAGTTTTTCGATCCGCTCGTCTGCTGCTGCATGTCATTTCCGGCCTGATTCAATCCGCAATTTATCCGCATCTCGATCAGCCTGCGCAAAGGCGGATGGCACAGAACTGGTCAGCAGGCCTTCTATCAGTTTTATGCATCAGGTTGCACTACCGTGGCGTCGTGCCCACCTCCGAGACATCTCGGGCGATGCTGGCAGCCAATCACGTCTCATGGCTGGATGTATATTCCATCATTTCGGTTTGCCCCGCGCGTTTCGTAGCCAAGTCTGAAATTCGAAGCTGGCCGATGTTAGGCTGGTTAAGCCGGAATGCCGGGACATTGTTTATCGAGCGCTCGAGGCGCAGTGATACGGCTCGAATTAATGAGCATATTGCCGACGCCCTGATGATCGGCGACCGGGTTGCGATATTTCCTGAAGGGACTACCAGCGACGGCACCGTGCTGCGGCATTTTCATGCATCGCTATTGCAACCGGCAGTATCGGTTGCAGCTACCCTCTATCCTGTCGCAATCCGTTACAGGGATGCAACAGGTCAGATCAGCCAGGCGGCACCATACGTTAACATCACGATGGTGGAGTCCTTACGGCGGATTCTGGAAGAGCCGTGGATCGATGTGGAACTGATCTTTTCCGATCCTATCAGCAGTGGCGGAAAGAATCGGCGGGAGCTGGCACGCGGCGCCGAGCATGCTATTGCCGATGCTTTGTCTCTGCCGACGCCGCACAAGGCACCTGAAAAATCTTCCGATCCTCCAGACGAACAGCAGTGAGCGCTCCCCCCCATAGGCAACCTGTATCCAGGGCCATCAGGTTGGTTTTAATTCGCAGGCCCAATGCAGACCAATGTCCGCAAATGATAGTGGCTTCCTGGCTGGCGCGGTTCGGTACCTCGAACCAGGGGAGATAGCCGGACGGGATATCCTTGAGCAGGCCTTTGTGGGTGAAATCCATTTTTCCATCAGGAGTGCATACGCGCATGCGTGTCATTGCGTTGATTACCACACGCAAACGCTCGTAACCTTCCAGTCCCGCGTCCCAGTGGTCGGGCTGATTGCCATACATATGCAGGCAAAGCTTGCTGAAGTGCCGGCTGCGCAGCGCGCTTTCGACGATTTCCGCCAGTGCCGAAGCCTCTGCTACCGACCAGGAGGGCAGCAAGCCCGCATGCACCAGGACGTAATTGCCATCCACGTACAGCAGCTTCTGATGCCGCAACCAATCGAGCAGTTCGCTTCTATCAGGCGCGGCGAGAATTTCATCTAGTGTATCGCTTCGATGCAGCCTGGCACACCCTTCCGCAACCATTAGAAGATGCAGATCGTGATTCCCTAGCACCATCAGGGCAGCATCCCCCAAATCTTTAACAAAACGCAAGGTTGATAGCGAATCAGGGCCGCGGTTGACTATATCGCCGACGAGCCACAGCCTGTCCTTGCCAGAGTCAAAACCGATCAGATCGAGAAGCTGCCTGAACTCGCTATAGCAGCCCTGCACGTCGCCGATTGCAAAAACGGCCATATTTTTCAGAAATCATCGATTCTGCAAAAGCACAGCAACACCGGACGCCTCGCGGAGCATTGATATCGGCGCCTCATCGATCATTTTGCCTGGCTTACCATATAATCCACGACGGCTTTAACATCACTATCCGAGAGGCTCGCATTTCCGCCCTTGGCAGGCATGGCATTCTTGCCTTTGATGGCACTGTTGTAAAGCGACTCTGCCCCGGCCTTGATACGCGGCGCCCATGCTGCCTTATCGCCGAGCTTCGGTGCGCCGGCCGCGCCGGTGCCGTGACAGGCCGCACAACTGGACGTATAGATTGTCTTTATTTTATCGCCCTCGCCGGAAGTTGCAACTGGAGCAATCGGCGTACTCGCCGCCCCGCCAGGGCTTCCCGTGGAGCTCACCTCGGGTTGGGGAGAATCGCTTGCGAATGCCAATGCGCCTACCGGCTTCAGGCGTTTGGCGATAGCCTGGTCCGAAAATGCGGGGTTACTTCGATCCACTGGAACATTACCTGTGGCGAGATGTCCCAGAAGCATGATAATCAGGACGGGAAACACAAAAGCGGCCACAATGACCGTAATCAACTGTTTCGGCGTTTTTATGGCCGAAGAATGCTCATCATCCTCCTCAGTGCCGCTCACAATAACCCCCCCAAAAAAAATGGTTATTGTATAGATTCATAACTGTTGAAGCAAAAATACGCTTTCGTTTGCGTTGGACGGAAGATTCAAAAAAAGCTATCCTATAGCCGAAGCCAGTTGGCCGTGGTGGCCTCAGTAGCCTCTGCTCGGCTTCTATTGGCTTTATATCGCGCCCATAGCTCAGATGGATAGAGTACCGCCCTCCGAAGGCGGGGGTCACACGTTCGAATCGTGTTGGGCGCGCCACTTCGGTATAAAACTGCGAACGCCAGCAGCCGGCAGCAACCGCGACAAGTGTCCGCAACGGTTCGGTTTTCGATCCCAGGATGCGAGTCTCGGTCGGGGTAGGCCTGAGCCAGTCGTCTGCGGCCTCGAGCGGTCCCCCCTCCAAGTGAACAGGTACGCCACTGCGCGGAGCGTGACTTGCATACCAGATCGGTGCGTTCGAGCACCTGCGGGTGCCGCGATATCGTAGGCAGTGCGAGATCGTGCGGCGCGTCGAACTATGCCGAGCGACTGGACTGTCCAGCGCACCGATCCGCAGCGCGCGGACTTTCCCTGGTCCGCGGCAAATAGAGGAGAGTAACGATGAACAAGAACACGATCTGCCTGTGGCACGACCATGACGCGGAAGAGGCCGCGCGCTTTTACGCCCGGACCTTTCCCGACAGCGCAGTCGGCGCGGTGCACCGGGCGCCGTCCGACTTTCCAGGCGGCAAGGCGGGCGGCATTCTGACGGTCGAGTTCACGGTGTGCGGCGTGCCGTGCCTTGGCCTCAACGGCGGGGACAGGTTCAAGCACAGCGAGGCGTTCTCCTTTCAGATCGCCACTGACGACCAGGCTGAGACCGACCGTTATTGGAACGCGATCGTCGGCAACGGCGGCGCAGAGAGCGCGTGCGGCTGGTGCAAGGACAAATGGGGCCTGTCGTGGCAGATCACGCCGCGCATCCTGACCGAGGCGATGGCCAGGGGCGGCGATGTGGCGAAGCGCGCGTTCGAGGCGATGATGGGGATGCGGAAGATCGACGTCGCCAAGATCGAGGCGGCGGTGCGCGGCGAGACATGAGCCTTCAGCTCTTCGCGCATCGACGGCTAAGATGTCATAGCGCTCCAGTGGAGACATAGTTATCAGTTTCGTCTACGCTGGGGCGCCAATAAATACCTCTTCCCAAATACCTCTTCCCGGCATATATTCCGGAGAAATCAGCAGGTCAAGCGACGATCACCGTAATGAACCGTTCAGATCTCGACCCGTGCCCCCAGCTCAAGAACACGATTGGCGGGCAATTTGAAATATTCCGCGGCATTGCTGGCATTCCGGGCCATGGTGGCAAATAGCCGCTCCCGCCATTGAGACATGCCGGTGCCCGGACTCGGCACCACAATTTCGCGGCTCAGGAAATAGGATGTATTGAGCGGCTCGAACACGAGCCCATATGGCTTGCATAGCTCAAGCGCGTATGGAAGGTTTGGTTGGTCCTTGAAGCCGTACCGGACAGTGACCTGGTAGCAGTTTTCCACCAGTGGCGTTACCGATAGCCGCTGGTCTGCCGGAATCCTTGGAATTTCCCGGTAATCCACCGTCAAAAACACTACGCGCTCATGCAAAACCTGGTTATGAGCCAGGTTGTGCAATAACGCGTGCGGCACACCAGCGGGATCCGCGGTTAAAAAGACGGATGTGCCCGCCACCCGTGCAGGGGGATTCTTGAAGAGCGACTCAAGAAATGGATGAAGTGGTATCGCCGCCGAGCGCAAATGCTCGAGCATAAGTAGACGTCCCCGGTTCCATGTAATCATGACGAAGAAAATGACTGTACCGATTACAAGCGGGAACCAACCGCCCTGGGCAAGTTTCAGCGTGGTGGCAGCAAAAAAGGCCGTATCGATCGCCAAAAAGAAGCCGGTTGCGAATATGCTCAGGAGTAACGGATATTTCCACGCAAAGCGAAGCACGAAGAAAGTCAGAAAGGTTTCAATCATCATCGTTGCGGTTACGGCAAACCCGTATGCAGACGCCAGGTTCGAGGATGAGCCAAAGCCCAGCACTGCCATGACCACTGCCGCAAGCAGGGTCCAGTTGACAAAGGGCATATAGATCTGGCCGATCTTCCGGTCGGATGTATATCTGATCTGCATGCGCGGCAAAAATCCCAGTTGGATTGCCTGCTTGGTCATCGAAAAAACGCCAGATATGACTGATTGCGAAGCAATGACGGTAGCAAGTGTCGCCAACCCTACAGCGGGATATAGCGCCCAGGCAGGAAACAAGAGGTAAAACGGATTGGAGATTGCTGACGCATCGGAGAGAAGTAAAGCTCCCTGCCCGAGGTAATTCAACGTGAGCGCGGGCAGCACACAGCCATACCACGCCAGGCGGATCGGTTTTGCGCCAAAGTGCCCCATGTCCGCATAAAGCGCTTCTCCACCCGTAACCGCCAGTACTACGGCGCCAAAGGCAATAAATGCCAGCCAGCCATTGTTAATACAAAAGGCAAAGGCGTGCAGCGGATTGAGGGCCGCCAGTATCTGGGGCGCCGCAGTAATGTTCATGATGCCGATAAACCCCAGAGTGCTGAACCATACCAACATGACGGGTCCGAATATCGCGCCTATTCCCCCTGTTCCATGCTGCTGCAGCAGGAAGAGCGCAATCAGGACAACCAACGTAATGGGCAGCACATAGGGCTTAAGGAGCGGTGTCGCCACTTCCAGCCCCTCCACCGCGCTCAGCACCGAGATTGCCGGGGTAATGACTCCATCTCCATAAAATAGCGCGGCACCGAACGCACCGATCAAAAACAGGATATTACGCATTTGCGGTCGGCTTATTACCGACGAACTGGCAAGCGCCAGCAGTGCCATGATGCCGCCCTCGCCATGATTGTCAGCCCGGAGGATCAGCGTGATGTATTTCAGCGTCACTACGGTCATGAGCGCCCAGAAAATAAGCGAAATAATGCCCATCACATTTCCCTCGCTGGCTGCAAGCCCATGCACGGGATCAAAAACAGTCTTCATGACATACAGCGGGCTCGTGCCGATGTCTCCATAGACAACGCCCAGCGCGGCGAGGCTAACTAAAGTCAGAGGCTGGCCGGCTGGGTGGTCCAGTTCGAAGTCTGGTTTATCCATACGAATAAATCGTTTAACTCTTGATTCAGGAGAATATTTTCTATCCTGTAGTCAAGCGGCGCGTTCCTTTGTGGTTTACCGTACCGATGAGGATGCTCGTGTCACTTATTCTTGATTTATCGTAGTAACCAAAAGTGGATTGATTGATGTCCAGATAACTCGTGAAATTCATCAGGAGATAAATATGAACGACCAAGATCAGAATATCCGTGAGAAGTCTGAAGCTTCCGGCGATAAGGCGTCCCTGCCCCGGTTAATGCGTGCCGATACGCTCATCGGAGAAAAAGTTTACAACCCCGAGGGAATTGAGCTCGGCGATATCAAGGATATCATGTTGGACGTGAAAGCCGGGAGCATTGCTTACATAGTGTTGTCTTTCGGGGGATTTCTAGGTATCGCCGACAAACTTTTCGCGGTACCATGGACATCTCTGGCGCCGGATGACGTGTACAAGCGGTTTATACTCGACGTGGATAAGGAACGCCTCGAATCCGCTCCTGGATTCGATAAGAATCACTGGCCTGAGGCGGCTGATCCTATGTGGCAGAACGTGCATTCGTATTATGGGGCGAAACCCTATAAGGAACCGGCGGATACCCCGGACACACCCTACGATGAAACCCCCTATACGAAGCCCTCTTCGGAGCGCATCGAGAAGGAACCGCAGGCAAGCAATCTCGATTCGGGGCGGGTACGCTAAGCGCAATTTCGTTTCCTGTATCGTAATTTACAAATAACGAACAAGGTAATCATCGGTTGATGTGCTCGGGTGGCGCTTGGGTACGGCCCTTTAGATAGGCCCGGAGCTTAGCTGCCACCTGTGATTGTAGCCGAATTGCAACGTTTAATTGCAGCCGTTATTTGCAGCCGGAATTAGTAGCGGCTCAGCAGCCCGAACCGAGAGCTGGGATGCAGTTGGGGGAACGTAAAGTGGTGTAAGAACGGCTTAACCGACCACATACCAGTTTTCGAGACTGTGGGTGGGTTTCATGCCATGTCTGGCGAGACTGCGGCGTGTAAATATATCTCTTCGTCCCCGTCCTTGTTCTTGTGAGTGAACCACCACACCGCGCCTTTCCGGATATTCCATGAAGGAGTTTTCCCTGATAGGATCAGCGCGGCAGCTTCTCCCAGCGTGGGCTGATGGCCCACCACGATTACTGCGCCTTTCCTGTCAGGCCATTCCGCGGCTGCCAGTATCGCCTTTGCGGATGCACCGGGTCCTATTTCTTCAGTTGTTTCAAAGTTATTGTCAAGCGCGGCGGCCGTTTGCTGGGTGCGCCGGGTTGGACTGACAAGGATCAATGTGTTTTTTGGCAATCTTGGTTTAAGCCATTCGGCCATGGTCTCCGCTTGCTTCTGTCCTTTATTGGTAAGTTTGCGTTCGCTGTCGGGTGCGCCGTCCTCGGCTTCCGCATGCCGCCATAGAATGAGTTCCACAATTCTCTCCTGGAGTGAGTTGTCGGCCCCGTGAGGGATTGCATTCAGTATAGTAAATAAACTACACCACGTCCCGTCGTTCACAGGGGGTGTGATAATGCATGCGGACAAACAGTGGGAGCGTGGCCACGATCGGCTTGGTGATGATGAACCTGAAGCGAAGCGGGAAACTTAAGAATGCTGAACTGAAGCTAAGCGATAGAACAGCTCGATATTGTCTAATTCAAGGTTTGGGAAAATCCGGGGGAAAAAGACGAGGCGGAAAGGAATCAGAAGGAATATTGGTAAAAGAATGTGAGCAAACGGCGGGCCTGCCACCCGCCATTTTTCTAAATTACGATTTCAGTGCAGAAATCGGGGCGCCAAAGTTGATATGGAAAGGCGCACCGTCGATTACGAGTGCTGGAACAGACTTTACGCCTGCTGCTTCCGCCGCGGCTATCTTGTCGGCATTCTCGCCAAGGTGGACCAGCTCAACGTCGTAGCGATTGGTATCCAGAGCATCGGCAATCTGCCGTTCGGCCTCCACACATACAGGACAGCCGGCATGGTAAAAGGTAGCTTTTGTTTTCATAGTCGATCTCTCCAATGAATAATTGTCGGTGGGGGCTTCCCACGTTCGCATGGGGCTCAGTAACTCCTGAAGGTTTTCTGCGGCCGCGCGTGCGAAGGAGCCATTATAGTCGCTACCCCAACCTTATGCTACCCTCTCGCTCCAGCCAGTCCCGCCTGGCGGAACTCCACAGTTTGTACAGGAGCGGAAACCTCCTATCAGTCTTTATTCTCGGGCTCCGCCAGGTCGTCTCTGAGAGATAGAGCTGAGGCGTAAAGCATGTTTTTGCTCTCACCCGTGATGTCCGAAGCCAGCTTCACCGCTTGTTTCAGGGGTAGCGCCTCCAGTAAGAGCTTCAGCGTATGCTGGGCCCGGTCGCTCAATTCATCCTCAGCCGATTTCGGGGGACGCGTCAATAATAATACGAACTCTCCTCTCTGGCGGTTGGAATCTGCCTGAAGCCATTGCACTGCATCTGCGAGCTGGCAGACACGTATTGTCTCGAATAACTTGGTTAATTCCCTCGCGATGATGAGTTCTCGATGGCCTCCCACTACCTCGGCCAGGTCCGTGACGCATTCCAGGATGCGATGAGGTGCTTCGTAAAATATCAGTGTATAAGGGAGCGATTTTAATTGTTGCAGTTCCCGCCGTCTCGCTGGCGGGCTGGCGGGAAGAAAGCCGTAAAACAGGAAATGCGGTTCGGTAATTCCTGCCGCGGAAAGTGCACAGACTGCGGCGTTAGGGCCTGGAATGGGAATCACCTCATAGCCCAGGTTGCGGATGTGTTTTACCATGAGCGCTCCAGGATCCGAGATCGCTGGTGTGCCTGCGTCGGTAACAAGTGCTACCGAATATCCCTCCATAAGCGCGCGCTCGATGCGCATTACTGCAGCAGCTTCGTTATGCGCATGTATGGATATCATCTTTTTCTTTATTGAATGATACCCGAGCAGGCGAGCAGTCACGCGCGTATCCTCGGCAGCGATGAGGTCCACGGCCGCAAGAACGTCCAGGCTTCGCAAGCTGATGTCGCGCATGTTCCCTATAGGAGTGCTAACGACATATAGGGTGCCCGGTGATATTAGCGTTCCTGCATGCATGGATGATTGGAGGCTGATCGGGTGCCAGCTGAAATAAGCGTTCTTACCGGCCGGGATCCTGCAGAGATCAGATGCATTATGAAAGGTCTGCGGTACATTGTAGAATATACCACCTATTGGTTTCATTGCATTTCTGAGCCTTGTTTTCTTGAACCTTCTACGAATTCGATCAATGTAAATGCCGGATGCCGGGAGCAAGTTTAAGGGCAGGGAGGGGGAGCAGTATGCCGAAGCGTACCTGCGGGGGCAGGGGCTGTTTTTGGCAGAGCGCAACTATCGCTGCCGCTTTGGTGAAATCGATCTCATCATGCGGGAGGGGGAGGTTGTAGTATTTATTGAAGTACGGATGCGCGGCAGTCAGGCTTTTGGCGGGGCGGCGAGCAGCATCACTCTATCCAAGCAGGGAAAATTGATGCGTACGGCGAGACTTTATCTCGCCTCGCTAAAGTCGGTTCCCGAGTGCCGATTCGATGTGGTTTTGTTGTCCGGGGTCAAGGGGGAAGGAATGGAATGGATAAAGAATGCCTTTTGTGAAAACGCTTGAGCAGGCAGCCGGGCTGGCTGCTTGAGGTATGGTTTGTTCGTTAGATGCTCGGAAGTGCTCCGATTATTTGATGAGTGTTCGATTTTCTGGTCGCGCTCCGTGAGCCAGTTAGGTAATTTCATTTTTTGAGGTAATCGATGAAAAGTTTGAATGGAAAAGGTTTGCTTCTACTTATTTTATGTATTCCGGTTCTTTCCAGTTGCGCCCTGCTCGTCGCTGCAGGAGTTGCGACGGGGGTCGGAACCGGGGTTGCGATGTCCAATGATCGGCGCACAAGCGGGATATTCGTTGAGGATGAAGGAATCGAGATGAAAAGCGGACGCCGTATTAGCGAAAAATACGGAAGTAACGTTCATATTAACGTTACAAGCTACAACCGGAATGTGCTGCTTACAGGCGAGGCGCCGTCTGATGCCGCGAAAGCCGATATAGGCAATCTTGTAAAGGGCGTTGAAAATGTGAGAAACGTCATCAATGAGATATCTGTTGGCCCGACAAGTACGTATGGATCCCGCAGTAGTGATACCTTGATTACCTCCAAGGTTAAAGGCAGATTTATCGATGTCGGCAAGTTCCAGGTTAACCATGTCAAGGTGATAACTGAGAACGGCGTGGTCTATCTCCTGGGATTGGTCAATCGAAAGGAAGCCGACAATGCGGTTGAGATTGCAGGCTCGACTAGCGGGGTGCGCAAGGTTGTGAAGGTGTTCGAGTATACTGGTTGAATCACAGAAAGCTTATTCCGATCTGTTCATTAGGGCAACGGGAACGTATTCAGGTGTCTCTGGATATTGCCTGCGCTAAAGAGTCCGATCCATGCGGTCCGCCGATATGATGGCATCGCGCTTCCTTACCCTGCTTAATAGCGTTCTACCGCCTGAACGTATCTTGACAGACCCGGTGGATTGTTATGCTTATGCCTATGACAACAGCCGGAAAATTTTCCCGCCGGAGGCAGTCGCGTTCCCCATTGATGCGGAGGAAGTCAAAGCAATTGTTCTGATTTGTAACGAGCATAACGTTCCACTCACTCCGAGAGGTCGCGGTACGGGCACTTCGGGGGGAAGTCTCCCAGAGCGAGGCGGTGTGGCGCTTTCGCTTGAGAGGATGGAACGTATCGTCGGGGTGGATGCTGCGAACCGGGCGGTTGTCGCGGAGCCTGGGGTTATCAACCAGTCCCTGCAGGATTCAGTAAAGCCGCATGGCTATTTTTGGCCCCCGGATCCTTCCAGCGCGGCATACTCGACCATTGGCGGAAATCTAGCGACATCGGCTGGGGGGCCGCATGCGGTTAAGTATGGAACAACCCGGGATCATGTGCTGGGGTTGAAAGCAGTAACCGGTGCAGGCAGTATGATCACGACCGGCTGCTATACCACAAAAGGTGTTGTTGGTTATGACCTGACCCGACTATTGGTAGGCTCCGAGGGGACGCTTGCTGTCATTACGGAGGCAACGCTCAAGCTTACGCCTCTTCCCGAAGCGTTGGGGGGAATTACCGCGTACTACCGGGATATCTCGAGCTGCGCAGAAGCGATAGTGAAAATCATGGCGCTTCCGCAAACTCCGAGTGCG
Organism: Nitrosospira sp.; assembly: GCA_035493655.1. GTDB lineage: Bacteria > Pseudomonadota > Gammaproteobacteria > Burkholderiales > Nitrosomonadaceae > Nitrosospira. Next base: position 8,210 of record DATJHX010000083.1, on the reverse strand, counting down.
CTCGAGTTTCTGGATTCAGGCTCGCTTAATCTGATCCGGGGCAGGTCTCCCGATTTAGTGCCTGCGGGTGCAGCGGCGATGCTGATGATCGAGGTGGATGGACCGGCACGCTATATCCCTGAATTATGTAATGCGGTCCTTTCGGCATGCCAAAACGAGGGCCTGATTAATGCAGAAATAACGGCAGACCCCGCAGCGTTATGGCTGGCCCGTAAAACGTTGTCACCGTTGCTGCGCGACATCGCTCCGAAGAAAATCAACGAGGATGTGGTGGTGCCGGTGAGCGCGCTACCCCAATTTCTGCAAGATTTAAAGCAGTTGAGCGATAAATACGAAATTGCAAACGTCAATTTTGGCCATGCGGGAAACGGTAATATTCATGTGAATCTGCTGGTAAACCCGGATAATGCTCATGAAATGGCACGTGCGGAGAAATGCCTGGATGAGATATTTGATCTGGTAATCCGGCTAAAAGGCACGCTATCGGGGGAGCATGGCGTCGGTAGCGAAAAACGCGCTTATGTCGGCAAGGAGATCGACGTGCCGACCATGGCGTTGATGAAAGAAATCAAACAGGTATTCGACCCAAGAAACATTCTTAACCCCGGGAAATTGTTTCCTGTGTTTCCGTAGCCATTGCGGCTTTACGTACAGTCCTGTCCGGGTTTTTGCTTGTCAAGCAGTTCTCAATAATTCGGCGATATCGTGAGCGAGGATATCTCCGGTATTGCCACTCCCGTTCGCGTACAGGCGAAGCTGTCCTTTAGTATCGAAAACATAGACTCCTGCGGAATGATCCACGGTATGGTGGTCCGGGGAATCTCCCACCCGCTTCTGATAGACGATTTTAAACTCGTCCGCAATCTTTTGCGTCGTTTCGATGTCTCCATGCAGGCCGAGGAACGAGGGATTGAACGCTGATAGATATTGTTTGAGGGCTTCAGGCGTATCGCGTTCCGGATCGACCGTCACGAATAGCACCTGTACGCGTGCCGCATCCTTGCCGAGTTTCTGCATCGCGCTGGCAATCTCCGCCATGGTTGCGGGGCATATATCCGGGCAATGGGTATAGCCAAAAAATAATACGATCGCCTTTCCCTTGAAATCGGCGAGCGTGCGGGAAGCGCCGTTGTGATCCGTGAGCTGGAACTCCCGCCCAAAAGTTACGCCTGTGATATCGGTCGATAGAAACGTTGGCTTGGCGGTATTACTGCAGGCGGCAAGAGCAAGCATCGCTGCCCATGCCGCGACTGCGCAGTAATATTGATACCGCGGATATTGATACCCGAGCATAAGGATACCGGGAACAGATCCTTAGAAGCGGATATAGTGGTCTACCAGCAATGCCGCGAATAGCGCCGCCAGGTATAGGATCGAGTAACGGAACGTCTTTTTAGCAAGCTGATCGCTATAGTCGGTGTAGATTTTCACGGCATAATAGAGAAATATGGCATCCAGGACGGCTGCTCCTGCAAGATAGATCAGTCCACTCATCTGGGTGGCATAGGGCATCAAGGTCACCGCAATGAGTATCAGTGTGTAGAGCAGGACATGCAGCCGGGTGAATTTGTCGCCGTGAGTAACAGGCAGCATTGGCATACCTACCTTGGCGTACTCAAGCTTGCGGTAAAGTGCAAGCGCCCAGAAATGGGGCGGCGTCCATGCGAAAATAATGAGAAACAGCAAAAGAGCGTCGGAGGAAACTTCGCCGGTAACCGCCGCCCAGCCCAGTACCGGGGGCATGGCGCCGGAAGCGCCTCCTATGACGATGTTTTGTGGGGTCATCGGCTTCAGGAGTATGGTATAGATAATTGCATACCCGACGAAGGTTCCAAGAGTAAGCCACATCGTCAACGGATTGACGAACTGATGAAGGATCAACAAACCGCTTCCGCCGATCAGGGCCAGGAAAAACAGCGTTTCGGGAGACGTTACCGTGCCCCGCGGTAATGGCCTGCCGCGTGTTCGCGACATGATGGCGTCGATCTTCTGCTCGACCAGGCAATTCACTGCCGCGGCGGCGCCAGCCACAAAAGCAATTCCCACCGTGGCGAATATTAGCGTATTCAGTGGAACGGCACCCGGCACGGCAAGAAACATGCCGATAACCGCAGTAAAAACAATAAGCGATACTACCCTGGGTTTGGTTAACCGGTAGAACTGCTGCAGACGCGAAGCGGTTTGCTGCCAAGCGATACTTGTCGTAGCCATAACTGTCATCTCCTTGTTCATCGCAGGCTTGCACCTGGAATTACCGATTTGCCTAATTCGAATAATCTGTTTCAGTCGCCAACAACCCGTCTAAGCGCCATAAGCTGATCCATCACCACTGAAGCCGTCAGTGCTTCTGGTCGGTTCCCATTGCATGTTCCAATTGCGACACCTTAAGTAGTCGCTTGATGTCCTTCGCTATCCGAGCCGGATCAGGATTCTTTGGAAAACGCATCATGAGATTTCCGATGGGGTCTACGAGATAAATGTGGTCATGAATGGATTCTTTTGCGGGCAGCGCTTTAAGCAGGTCGCTGTCTTTCGCATTGATCAACCAGACACCCTCGAAATCCTTTACCACCCCGGGAGAGGGCGCCTCGCCGTCGTCGATCAGCCAAACCCGTTCTATACGCTCCTTTTCCGTATTTTGTATCAGACGCACCTGCCGCATGTAATAGAGCTTCTTGCGGCACTCTTCATCACATTTACCGGAATCGACCGATATGAGCGCCCATTTGCCCCGAAGCTGACGTATTCTGAAGATGGTATTGTCAGACTGGTTCAATGCGGTACCCCCCAGCGGCTTGACTTCCAGCAACTCGCCATAGTTGACGCTGGAGGGCCTTACATTCCAAAAATACAGCGCATAAGAAGCAACGATTGGCGCGACCATCACTATCAGCAACAAAATCAGGGTGCGCCTGTTTGTTTTCTTATTTCCCTTATTTCTGGACGCGCTCTCGTTTGACACTTAACACCAAATAAATGATCAGTACCGCCGACGCCATGGCAAACCACTGGAATGCGTACCCGAGATTCTTGCCGATGCCCAGATCGGGTCTGGCCCATTCACGCACCAGGCCATCGTTGACATCGTTTTGCTGCAGAATCATAACGGGCTGAAGCTGAAGACCCGTCATATCTCGAAAACGCTCAAGATCAAGATTTTCCCAAACCTGGCCTGAAACCATCTCTTTCGAAAGCTCCAGCGTTTTCTGAGTTGCGGTCGTCGCAATACCTGAAACGTTTACAGGGCCGCTTGGAATCGGAACATTCGGCAACTTGCTGCGATCCCGTTCTGCAGCGACCCAACCACGATTTACTAGAACATACATGGAACTGGTACCAATTCTTAGGGGGGTAATGATGTGATAACCCGCTGCGCCCCTGTAAATCTTGTTATCGAGATAAACCGTATCCTTTGATAAGTACGTTCCGTGTACTTCGGTCTTGCGGTACTGAAAATCTTCTAGCTTGATTGGTTCAGACGGTAGCGAGACCGCAGGTTGATGCGAAAGTGCCTCAAGTTTTTCCTGCCGTGATTCCTTTTCCCGCGCCCTGGAAAGCTGCCAGTTACCGAGCTGCACCATAACTGCTATGACCACCACTGCGACGACTGTTGACCATAATCGCGGCGTAAACCGCCAGCCTGAAATAGTCATTGGATTACTATGCGGAACTCAGCTAAACTTTCTCAAGACGACCTCAAATTCACCACGACGAAATGTTAAAAATTGCTGCATTACTATTTCTGTTCTTCATTCTTTCCAGCCTGGCGTCCGCCCTGTATTACATGATCAAGGACAAGGGTCAGGGTACACGTGCTGTGAGATCCCTGACTCTGCGCATCAGCCTGTCGCTGCTGCTTTTTATCCTGCTAATGGCCGGAACTTATTTCGGACTCATCCCGCTCGGCCAATAGCACGGAAGAAGCTAAGCTATAGCAGCCAATAAACAAAAATGAACAATCCCAGCCACACCACGTCCACAAAGTGCCAGTACCACGCCACCCCTTCAAAGCCAAAATGATTCTCAGGCTTGAAGTGCCCCGCCAGTACCCGGAGGTAGATCACCAACAACATGATGGACCCCAGTGTCACATGGAATCCGTGGAAACCGGTCAGCATGAAGAATGACGCGCCATACGCTCCGGTGGTCAGCTTGAGATTGAGGTCGGAATAGGCATGACCATATTCATATGCCTGAAGACCGACGAAGAGAAATCCCAAGGCAAACGTCAGGAATAGTCCAAGTTTGAGTTGGCCGCGCTTATTCAGCTTGAGCGCCCAATGAGCCCAGGTTACCGTTACCCCGGAAGTAAGCAGTATGAGCGTGTTGATTGCGGGCAGACCCCACGGCCCCATGGGCATGAATTTCTCCTGGATTGCAGGCCCAGCAGTCGGCCATCCTCCTGCGAAATCCGGCCACAGAATTTTATGCTCAAGGTCGCCAAGCTCCGGAACGGAAAATACCCGCATGTAATACAGCGCGCCGAAGAATGCGGCAAAAAACATGACTTCCGAAAAAATGAACCAGCTCATTCCCCAGCGGAAAGATTTATCTACCTGCTCGTTGAATTTGCCGCTCTCGCTCTCTCGCGCCACGGTGCGAAACCAGACAAAACACATGTAGAAGAGAATGGCGAAGCCAATTGTGAGCAGCCCATAACCAAGCGGGATCTTATTGACTGAAAATGCCGCACCGAAACCCATGAATAACAACGCTATCGACCCGGTCATCGGATAGGTCGAAGGCGCCGGAACGTAATAGTGACCGTGACCTGTTTCTTGGCTCATGCTCTCTCTCCCGCGTATAATTTAATCAATTTACAATTTAACTTGTTACAAATTTAACCACCAATACTACAGCCGCCACAAATAGCCCGGCGCTGAGGATACCCGCAATAATTACCTGCCCCATCGTCAATGTCGCCGCATCATGGTCGTGATCGGTATGTTTCCTCACACCAAAAAAAGCCCAGGCTACGGCCTTCATGGCCTGTAGAAATGTCCCCTTGGCGGGTTTTTCGCTGACTTCCTTCAACCCTGACCCGGTTTATTATCTGCGTTTGCAGCGCTGCTGCTTCCTAACTCGAAAAATGTATACGATATTGTCACCGTGTCGTAATCAATCGGCAGACCAGGCTCGATCATGAATTGGACAGGCATCTGCCGGGTTTCGTGGGGCTTCAGCACCTGCTTGCTGAAGCAGAAACACTCCAGTTTTTTGAGATGTTTGGCCAGAAGCTGCGGGCTGTAACTCGGTATCGCCTGCCCGTTGATCTCCTTATCCGAATTATTTCGGACTTCGTACATGACCTGCACCAGTTCTCCAGGATGAACACGCAGACTGGATTGGAGAGGCTTGAAGTGCCAAGGCAATCCGCGTGTATTTGCATCGAGCTCCACCGTTACCCAGCGGCTGGTATCCACTTGCGTATTGGTTGTGAGGGTATCCGCCTGCAGCAGATTATTGATGCCCGCTACCTCGCAAATCTTTTCATAAAACGGTACTAGGGCAAAGCCGAAGCCGAACATCACTACTGTAAAGATCAGTAGCTTTCTCATGACTACCGAATTTGCCTGAATTACGCTCATCACCAGTTCTTAATAATAACCGCCAAGAAAAGTGCTACAACGATCGCCAGCAGAATAAGCGCTGTCCTGATTGCTCCACGCCTCCTTTCAGAATCTTCTGCTGGCATACTCACCTCGCTCACCTCGGTTACTACCTCACGACAGGAGGTGTTTCAAAACTATGATATGGGGCAGGTGACGGCAATGTCCACTCCAAAGTCTTCCCACCTTCCCAGGGGCTCGCCGGTGCTTTCGCTCCGCCACGAATACACTTCAGTACCACGTAGAGGAACAACAACTGGCTGAGGCCGAAGCCGAACGCGCCGATAGTGGAAATCATGTTGAAATCGGCGAATTGCAGGGCATAGTCGGGGATGCGACGCGGCATGCCCGCAAGACCCAGGAAGTGCTGAACGAAGAAAGCCAGATTGAAGAAGATCATCGACATCCAGAAATGCAGCTTGCCAAGTGACTCGTCGTACATGTGACCAGTCCATTTAGGCAGCCAGTAGTAAGCCCCACCAAATATGCCGAACAAAGCTCCTGATACCAGCACATAGTGGAAGTGCGCGATCACGTAGTATGTGTCCTGTACCTGGATATCGATCGGCACAATCGCGCAAATGACGCCGCTGAGGCCGCCAATGGTGAACAGGAAAATAAAACCGATGGCGAACAGCATGGGTGTTTCGAACGTCATCGAACCGCGCCACATGGTGGCGGTCCAGTTGAATACCTTCACGCCGGTCGGTATGGCGATCAGCATCGTGGCATACATGAAGAACAGTTGGCCTGTTACCGGCATGCCTGCGGTGAACATGTGATGCGCCCAGACGATGCAGGACAGGATGGCGATCGAGGCTGTAGCGTACACCATCGAGGAATATCCGAACAGCGGCTTGCGCGCAAAGGTCGGGATAATCTCGGAGACGATGCCGAATGCCGGCAAAATCATGATGTAGACCTCGGGGTGTCCGAAGAACCAGAAAATATGCTGGAACATCACTGGGTCGCCGCCACCTGCCGCATTAAAGAAGTTCGTGCCGAAGTTGCGGTCGGTCAACAGCATGGTGACCGCTCCAGCCAGCACCGGCATTACCATCACAAGCAGATAGGCAGTGATGAGCCAGGTCCATACGAACAGCGGCATTTTCATTAGCGTCATGCCTGGCGCGCGCATGTTGAGGATGGTGGTGATAATGTTGATCGAGCCCATAATGGAGGAAGCACCCATGATATGGAGAGCAAATATCGCCATGTCCATGCCCATGCCCATCTGCACCGAGAGCGGAGGATATATTGTCCAACCGCCCGCCGGCGCACCGCCTGGCACAAAGAATGAACCTACAAGCAGCATCGCCGCCGGCGGCAGCAGCCAGAAGCTCCAGTTATTCATGCGGGCAAAGGCCATATCCGGTGCACCGATCATCATCGGAATCTGCCAGTTGGCAAAGCCTACGAAGGCCGGCATGATGGCCCCAAACACCATGATCAGACCGTGCATCGTGGTCAACTGATTGAAGAACTCCGGCTGGACAAGTTGCAGGCCCGGCTGGAACAACTCGGCGCGGATGGTCAGCGCCATCACGCCCCCTGTCAGGAACATTATGAAACTGAACCACAGATACATGGAACCGATATCTTTGTGGTTGGTGGTCATCAACCAGCGCATCATGCCGCTGGGATGATGGTCGTGCGCGTGTGCGACGTCGTGATCGTGTACTGCTGCCATGGTTTCCTCCTTGACGCTATTTTCTGAATTCGTTGATTTCCGATGGCTGTACTACGTCTCCTGCCTTATTACCCCAGGAATTGCGCTCGTAGGTGACCACCGACGCGATTTGTACGTCCGACAGATGCTTGAACGCAGCCATTGCAGTGCCTGTCTTGCCATTCATTACAATGTTGATATGATCCGCCTTAGGACCATGGGCGAGCTTCGATCCTTCCAGCGGGGGGAAAGTCCCAGGCAAACCCTTGCCGTTGGCCTGATGGCAGGCAACACAGTTGGCAGCATACACTTTCTCGCCCTCGGCTTTGAGTTCCTCCGCCGTAAATACCTTGCTGGTGTCCACAGCCGTTGCAGCAGATTTCTTCTTCTGTTCCGCGACCCACTGGGCGTATTTCTGCGGCTCCACCACTTCAACAACGATGGGCATGAAGCCGTGCTCTTTGCCGCACAGTTCGGCGCACTGGCCGCGATAGGTGCCGGGCTTGTCAGCGGTGAACCAGGTGTCGCGCACGTAACCCGGTATGGCATCCTGCTTGGCTCCCAAGGCAGGCACCCACCAGGCGTGAATCACGTCGTTGGCGGTGAGCAGTATCCGCACCTTCTTGCCTACTGGTACAACTAGCGGATTATCCACTTCCAGAAGATAGTTCTCATTCTTGGCTGCGGCATTATTTATCTGCCCCTTGGGCGTGGCCAGGCTGCTGAAGAAGCTGATTCCTTCGCCCTCACCCGTGATGTAATCGTATCCCCACTTCCACTGGTAGCCGGTAGTCTTGATGGTGATGTCCGGACTGGAGGTGTCCTTCATGGCAATGATTGTCTTGGTGGCGGGATAGGCCATGCCGACCAGAATGAAGAACGGAATGATGGTCCAGATGATCTCGACCGTGGTGCTGTGATGGAAGTTTGCC
>DATJHX010000082.1:0-9822 GCA_035493655.1 Nitrosospira sp. | reverse complement strand
CCTCTTCTGCAAGGAGAGGGGTGAATCATGCCTTGTTTTTACGAACCTATACCTCGGCCCTGACTTTGATACTCTCGGAAGCCATACTGGCAGCACCGGAACAACGGAAATTGCATCGTGCCGGAATTGATGTGATCAAGGACACTCCGCGGGAAATTCGTATTATCGGCAACGCCAAACCCGAAATCATCCTTTCCGACGGGAAAGAACTGCACTTCGATGTCATCTATCCCATGTTGGGTGAGAGTCCCAGATCGGGGTTGGCTACACAACTGGGGGCCCGCTGCAACAAGGACGGCAAGCTGATTGTGGACCGTCATCAGCGCACGACCGTTCCTGCTTTATACGCGGCAGGCGACGTGGTTGACGAATTGAATCAGATCAGCGTGGCAATGGGTCATGCTGCCGTTGCCGCAACGGACATTCACAACCGGCTGGGCTGATCCCTTTCCGAGCATTGCAACTGACTATGAGCTTGCCTCAATCAGGCTTAAATCCTTCCTGTGCTCAGTTAGCTCTCCTCCCCCATTAATGGGGGGGCGGGGAGAGGGTTGGCTTAGGTGCCTGGGTAGGGTACTCGCCCTAGCCCGAATTAAACTCGTCACTCCGCAGCAGGCCAAATTAAAGAAAGCCTCACACTGCGCCCCTTCTGCAGGCTTACGTTGCGATGGAGGGTTTTCGACTCGTAGGTACCGTCAAGTGAATATTTCCCGGCGGGAAGCTTCACCAGAACGTACGGCCCTTCTGATCTCATATCCAGAACGGTGTTCCCGGATTTATCCTTGATGGTGATCTGGACGTCGCTGATAAATTCCGCCCTCGGGGCCGCCGACTGCGATAACTCGAGCATAAGTGGCCATGTCCCTGCCGCCTGTGCTATCGCCTCCGATTCATCCTTTCCCACCCCACCGGTAATAAATTCGGCCTGACCCTGTGATTGAACCTGCGGAAGTGGCGTCGTTTCTTCCTGTGCCAAACTTGAAGTAGAGAACGCGGCGGAGAAGATGCTGATCAGAACGACCGATAATGGAATGATGTTTTTAAGGCCGCTTTTCATATCGATCACCTCCAATCAAAATATGTTTTTCATCGGGTTTCCTTATTTCTTTTTCTTGTTATCGCCTGATGATAAATCGGATGCAACGATATCCGAAGGGATGCCTCGCAGGTCCGTATCCCTGAGCCCGTGCTCCGTATCTTCCTTCGCCTGCTCAACCACCTCGCGAGATTGCTCATTTGAAGTACCCAGCCCAGTGCTTGTCGGCCGAGTTGTCTCATCCCTCTCATTGGGTAATAGCGGCTGCTCCTCCGTTTGATGGGGAGCCTCTGGATCCGGGTTAGGCAAATCCACCCGCTGCGCATGCACACCGGTTTCCTTGTCGAACGGGATGCGTTTGCCGCTTAGCCTGCTTTTCCGCTCGCTGTTTTTCTCACTGCTTCTGCTTCCCATCTGCCCATCCGCCTGTATGTGCCTTTTTTGCCTGTCTCCAAGCGCTATGGATTGCCATCAAAAGGTTTTAGCATTTTTGCTAAATCAATCGATCTGATAAATCGACAATACATTTCAGAATAGCCGGGGAGCCAGGCTGCGGCTGTGCGCTAGCCCACACAGCGGATCCCGCACAAAGCGGATAAAAGGCAGCGAATAAGACTCTCTGCGACCGGAATGCCATTAGAGCACGAGGGCAATAACTTCATTTAGTCTATGTCTGTTACCGCACCGCATCCGACAGACAGATGGCGCATTATTCTCCCGTGGGCGCAGCGGATACATCAGTTGCGCCGTATTGACAATGAGAGGTGACATTATGAACGAGCTTCTTATAAAATCCTGGCGAGGACTCGCAGTGCGCGGTGCGGTCTCCTTGCTATTCGGTATCCTGGCGGCATTATGGCCGGGCCTCACGCTGATGTGGCTTATCGTCCTGTTCGCCGCCTATGCGATAATCAGCGGCTTCGCTTCCATCAGCACAGCCCTGCAAAATCGGAAGAGCAACAGCGACTGGTGGCTGCCTCTTCTGCTGGGACTGATTGGCCTTGGAGCGGGAGCAATCGCGATCCTGAACCCTGGCCTCACGACTATAGTATTGGTGCTTTTGATAGGAGCGACCGCGCTGGCGAGTGGAATTGTTGATATCGTCATGGCGATTCGCTTGCGAAAGGTCATTCAAGGGGAGGGATTCCTGATTCTGAACGGTATCGTTTCGGTTCTGTTCGGAGTATTTGTCTTCTTCTTCCCCGGCGCCGGAGCATTGGCGATGGTATGGCTGATCAGCATTTATGCTGTTATCACCGGCGTGCTGCTGCTTGCACTGGCCTGGCGGGCCCATAGCTGGACGACGGACCACAGGACACCTCCTGACAGTCTTCCTGCTCATGGTTAATCCTGAAGGAGATATCTGATACCAACCAGGGCCGCCGCCTCATCGGCGACCCGCCGCGCATCCAGCAGGCATTTGATCCCGGGCATATGGCACGCATCGCTATTTCGGCTTGCAAGAGACATTCAAAAGCAGAAAAGTCGCTTATCATCGTCAAATGCCGTGGCTACTGAACACGAACTAAATAAGACCCGGATAATCGGGGAAGAATAATTATGGAAATATTAAAAGCCGGCGCCCCCGCTCCTGAATTCTCCTTACCCAGCACTCCCGGCCGGCGCGTTGCGCTTTCCGGGTTTCCAGGTGCAGATGGCGTTTTACGAGCTTTGGAACCGCTCTCCGGGGCCTCATCATGAGCCTCATGATCCCGGTGGGTTCGGATGATCATGTACAGGGCGCACCAGCCAGCCCGGTCACTTTAGTCGAGTACGGGGATTACCAGTGCCCGTACTGTATGAAGGCCTATTTGATCGTCAAGCTGCTTCAGGGACAGCTTGGCCCTCAGTTACGCTTCATATTTCGAAATTTTCCGCTCTCCCAGATTCATCCCAAGGCGGAACTTGCTGCCGAAGCCGCTGAGGCTGCGGGGGCGCAAGGGCAATTCTGGGCCATGCATGACGCACTTTATGAAAATCAGCCGGCACTGGGGCCGGAGTTGATCGAGGCTCTTGCACGAGGGCTTAAGCTTGACATGGGACGTTTCAACAACGACCTGGAATCAGGACGATTCCAGGAGCGCGTCAAGCACGATTTCATGGGCGGTGTGCAAAGCGGTGTGAACGGTACGCCGACTTTTTTCATCAACGGAGAACGTTATGACGGGAGCTGGGATGAGACCTCCCTTGCCGCCGTGCTGAGGGCAGCGACAAAATAGATCAGTTTGGATCAGTTCGGCGGATTGAAAGCTTTTATTCGTTTCTGGCTAATCATATAGATGGAATACAAGGATTACTACAAAATCATGGGCGTCGCAAGAGACGCTTCCCAGGATGAAATCAAGCGCGCATACAGGAAACTGGCGCGCAAATATCATCCGGATGTCAGCAAGGAACCGCGGGCTGAAGCACGTTTCAAGGAACTGGGCGAAGCGTACGAGGTGCTCAAAGACCCGGAAAAACGGGTTGCCTACGACCAGCTCGGCGCAAACTGGAAAGCGAACCAGGAATTTCACCCGCCTCCCGGCTGGAACGCGGGCTTCGAATTTTCCGAGCGGGATTTTCCGGGTGGAGATGCCTCCCAGTATAGTGACTTTTTCGAATCTCTCTTCGGCCATGCGTTCCGTTCCGCCCAGGCGGGAAGAGCGGGAGCAAGGGAAAGCGGCAGAGGTGCAGCCGGTTTTGGAAGTGGCCAGACATTTCATGCGCCGGGCGAGGATCATTATGCCAAAGTGATGGTCGACCTGGAGGATTCTTATATGGGCGCGACGCGCACCATCACCCTTCAAGTGCCCGAAGTCGATGCCCACGGACATGTATCGACCCGCGAGCGCACACTCAACGTTGTCATCCCGCGGGGAATTCGCGCGAAGCAGTATATCCGGCTTGCTGGGCAAGGAGCGCCTGCGCCGGGCCAGGGAAAGCGGGGCGACCTGTATCTGGAGATTGAATTCCGCCCCCATCCATACTATCGTGTGGAAGGGGCCGACGTATATCTCGACCTTCCCATTGCGCCATGGGAAGCCGCCCTGGGCGCAACAGTAAAAGTGCCAACTCCGGGAGGAGCCGTTGAGCTTAAGGTACCGCCGGGCTCCGCCACCGGCCGGAAGCTGCGCCTGAAAGGCCGCGGCATTCCCGCCAAAACACCGGGCGATTTCTTCGTCGTGCTGCGCACCGAACCACCTCCAGCGGCCGACGAAGCGGACAAAGCGTTTTATCGCACCATGGCCGAACAATTCAAATCTTTCAACCCGCGAGCCGGACTGGGAGTGGAAGCATGACAGCCGAAAATGAAGTAACTACAAGCAGGCAGAGACAGCCCGATATCCCTAAACTGAGCGGGATTGTCCTGGACGAGGAACACCTTCTGACACTCACCGAAATCAGCCAGGCCTGCGCGGTGCAAACCGGTTATATTATCGAACTGGTCGATGAAGGCCTGCTGATCCCTGAAAGCGACCCGGAAATTCGCCAGGAAGAACCTCACTTCTGGCGTTTCACCGGCGAGCAGATGCGCCGCGCGAGAGTGGCCTCCCGGCTGCAAGGCGATCTCGGCATCAACCTGGCCGGCGTGGCACTGGCCCTGCAATTGCTGGATGAAATCGAAGAGCTTCGGGAGCGGCTTGAGGCATTAAGCGTAGACGATTGGGACAGGCCGGGCTAGGGACAATACGTGTAGGTTGGGTGGAATGAAGTGAAACCAGCAGCTTCCTTGGTTTCAGTGGTTAAGCGCAGTTAGCTGTAGGATGGGTGGAGCGAAGCGCAACCCATTGGAAAATGATGGATTGCGGCTTGGCCTGCACCCATCCTACAGCTAGAACGCATATCTCGCAATATAAAACATACCAGTCCGTAGGTTGGGTTAGTGCAGCGTAACCCAGCAATCTCTTCTGATTTCCGCGATGCAGCGAAGCGTAACCCATCTCGAATGGTGAGGTTTCGGCTTCCGCCCTTCGAGAATCGCCAGCCGCTTTAAGACATCAGCTCAAAATAAGCTTGACGCCAATGGAATAATATGATAATTAGAAAGCTTCTAATATCATGCTCATTGATAACATGCGAGTTCTTAAGGAAAAAGACCGGATACTCTATGACAAGCTGGTGCGATTGGCCGGTGGCGACTCGGGAATTGTCATAAAGGTGCTTTCCAACCCTCACCGGTCTTCCGTTGACCTCAAAACAGCGATCCGGGAAATCGAGGAACTCCGAAATACCCGGAAACACGCGCCTGCTTCCCTCGTACCCCAGGCTGGCATCGCAACCTTGTAATCACGCATGTCAATAGCCTGGGCGACGGTCGTAATCGTTGTCCTGCTGCTGCCTGGATTCGCTTTCTTCTGGGGCCTTTACGCCCCAAATCAGGTCACGAGAGAAGTCTCCCCTGCCAGCCCTCTGGCTCAATTGGCGGGCGTGGTGATCATCAGTTTTTTCGTCCACGCATTCGCTTACCTCGTCATCAATACAGGGCTTTGCGTGAATTTTCCGCCGGTCGCTGTACCCTGCGTTGATTTCGATGAGCTCTCCGCCCTGGTCCGCATTGATGCTTTTACCCTGCCAGGCACTGCACCTGCGACGTTCCGGGCCATGCTGGATCTGTATATTTTCTGGATTCTCCTCTACTTCCTGGCGGCGGGGGGTCTAACCGGACTGGCAGGCTTTGGGGTAGGCAAACTGATCGAAAATGGCCATCTGCGTGGTTTCACTCGCCACCGTTATCTGTTTCTGCTGGAAAAGGGAAGAAAAAGCGAGGAATCCGAGCTGGTGCGGGCATATGTCCTGTCCCGAACCCAAAACCTGAATACCGTCATATTTTATGACGGCATACTGCAGGATTTTTTTGCCCGGGCGGACGGCACCATCAGTTATATCGTTCTGCATGATGCCAATACCTCTGCCATGGAAATCACCGCAAGTGGCCCCGCACACTCCAAAGATTCCATACCTCTGGATGTTGAATCCGGCGCATCTGGCGTACGGGGCACAAAACCCTTCCTGGTCATTACCAGCGAAAACATCGCCAATGTCTATTTCGAGCCACTCAATACCGTGCGGATCGAAAGCGAGGCGGATACCGAGGTCCTCGATAAAGCCATTAACGAGCTCGAACAGTCGAGCGATAAGACTACGTCCGCTAGCCATTAGCGGCGCCGCTGCTTGAGGTATGTTCGCCAGCGAACGGAAAGCGAAGGGGCCTTTCGCGAAAGATAGAGACTCAATCACGAGCGGAATAATGGAAAAAGAACCCTTGATGAAGTTAACCTGGCGTGGCCACGAAACGGTCGACGCTGTGCCTCCGCTGCTCGATCATGCCGAGCAGATAGAAATCAACCTGCCTGCCGGCTACAACCACTCCCTGTTTCGCCTGTTGCATCCGAACGCGCCCCCAGCCCAGTTGGAGGAAACCGACGTCTCGGGCGGGCCGCAACTTCTGGGGAATATTGCCTCCATCAAGGGACTGGAAGAACTCGGCAAGCTGATCGAGCCCCTTACCGCCGCGCGAGCGACCGTGCAGGTCTGCAGTCCGCCAAAAATCGTCATTACACTTCCCGACGCGAGAATCAACGCGAAATAAGCGCTCCATTACCCGAGGAGATTTCCATGAAGAATTTGTTTCTGATCGGGGTTGGATTAATAGCCCCGGTATTTACCGCATTTGCCGAGATTCGCGACATGGATGATGCGCAAATTGCCGACGTTGTGATTACCGCTAACAATATCGCCATCCAGGCGGGCAAACTGGCGCATTCACGGTCGTCTAACCAGAAAATCAGGGAATATGCGGAACGGATGATTGGCGAGCATGCCATTGTCAACGGCTCGGCAACGGAACTTACAACCCGGCTCAATCTGACCCCGCGAAATAATCCCATCAGCAACGAGCTGCAAACGGATAGCGAAAAAAATATTGCCGTCCTCGCATCCCTGCATGGAAGGGAATTCGATATGGCGTATATCGACCAGGCCGTGATCCTTCACCAGGACGTGCTCGATACGATCGATAACAGGTTGATGCCTAACGCCACTAGCGAGGATTTGAAGACGCTCCTGTACAACCTGTTCTCCCCATTATCCGACCACATTGAGCAGGCCCAGGAGATCCGGGAATCATTGAATAAAAAGCGCCGGACTGCGGCTGAACATTAGCGGGGCTGACGGGTGACGCCAACCCCAACCTGGGTGAGCGCGGCATCGGAGGTCAAGCGGAGGCAGGTTGGCGTGATAACCGAACATAAATGCTCTTCCCTGAACTGCATTGATAAGTATGGGTTGGGTAACATAGCAACCGAGCAGCATGAACCTCTTCCGCGAACGGCGATCAACTGGTAGGTTGGGTTAGCGTAGCGTGACCCGACGCAAACGAGGGCTTGCAAATAACGAACGCAAGTGACCTTGGTCTACGCCTCATTAATACGCATTAAGCCGTTACCACCCGAATGAATTCACCGCGGCCGCGACAAGACGCGAAAGATTCCTATCGACTCCCGATTGAAGAGGTGTTGGCCTCGCTCGCTACCGACGCCCACAGCGGCTTGAGCGAGGCGGAAGCGCGTGCCCGGCTTGAGCAATATGGCCGAAACGAACTTGCGGCAGAAAAGCTTGTCCCGGGATGGAAAAAATTCCTCGCTCAGTTTCAAAATGTCCTGGTCATTCTACTGCTGGCGGCAACGGCCATCTCCGCAGGGTTATGGCTCTATGAGCAGGAGTCGTCCTGGCCTTATGAAGCCACTGCTATCTTCGCGGTCGTGCTGCTGAATGCCGTGATGGGGTACATCCAGGAGTCGCGAGCGGAGGAAGCGGTCGCAGCGTTGCGTCAAATGTCCGCAGCGCGTGCCAACGTCGTTCGGGAGGGGAATCAGCGGAGCATCCCGGCAGCCGAAGTGGTTCCGGGCGACATTATCATTGTTGAAGAGGGCGACACCATTCCCGCCGACGCACGGCTAATTCAGTCGGCAGCACTGCAAACGGCGGAGGCCGCACTCGCCGGAGAAAGCCTGCCTGTATCGAAAGACACAGTTGCCATCGAGGACGAAGCCGAGCTCGGCGACCAGCACGACATGATCTTCAGTGGTACTGCTGTAACGTTTGGGCGAGGGCGCGCGGCAGTCGTAGCGACTGGAATGCAGACTCAGATGGGGCGCATCGCTGAACTGCTGGAAGAATCAGCGCCAGAAATAACGCCGCTGCAAAAGGAACTCGCACACATCGGAAAGCTGCTGGGGATGATCGTCATTGTTATCGCGGTCATCATGATTGCGACAATCATAATTGTCGAACATGTGGCCGGCTTGGCCGCCATTATCGATGTGCTCATCCTCGGAGTGGCGCTGGCCGTCGCTGCGATACCTGAAGGCCTGCCGGCGGTCGTCACGGCCGTCCTCGCCATTGGGGTTCAGCGCATGGCCCGGCGAAACGCTATCGTGCGACAGCTCCCCGCAGTTGAAACGCTCGGCTCCGCAAATGTTATTGCATCCGATAAGACAGGTACGCTGACAAAGAATGAGATGACCGTGCGCGCCGTCATCACAGCGAGCGGCCGTGTTGCAGTTGAGGGTAGCGGCTACTCCCCAAAAGGAAAAGTGCGACGCGAGGCGGAAAAGGAGGGGGGTCCGCCTGGCAATGGCGAACAGCATTCAATTTCAGGCGCGCTGCGCATCGAACTGGAACGAGCGCTTGCCGTCGCTGATCGCGCCAGCAATGCCGTCATATATGAAGACAACGGGCGCTGGATGGTTCAGGGCGACCCGACCGAGGGCGCGCTTATTGTTGCAGCCCGCAAAGCGGGGTTGCAGGATGAGGCCCTGAACGCGCGCTTCCAGCGCATCGGAGAAGTTCCATTCTCGTCCCAGCGCAAGCTCATGACAACAGTCCACACCGATGCGCAGAAGCAGGAGCGCCTGATCGTCTTTACCAAAGGTGCGCCAGACCTGTTGCTCGGGCGCTGTTCCTATGAGCTCGTGGGTGAGAAAACTGTACCTTTGACGGGCGACCGCCGCGCGGCCATCCTTAAGGGGAATGAAGAACTTGCGAGCGAAGCTTTGCGCTCCCTTGGCGTGGCCTTCCGCTCCCTGCCCGTCAACGCACTCTCAGCCGACGAAGTTGACGAACGCATCGAAAAGGAACTGGTCTTCGCGGGATTGATCGGTATGATCGACCCGCCGCGGACTGAAGCGGGTAAAGCCGTGGCGCGTGCGGAAACAGCGGGGATACGGCCGATCATGATAACAGGCGATCATCCCATCACCGCCGGTGCTATCGCTACCCAGCTTGGAATCGCGAAGGATACGCGTGCAATCAGCGGCGCCGAGCTGGAGAAGATGACGGACGAGGCTCTGGATCAAGCGGTAAAGGAGGTATCGGTCTATGCGCGCGTCAGTCCCGAACACAAGCTGCGAATCGTCAAAGCCCTGCAACGCGGCGGTGCTGTGGTGGCTATGACGGGTGACGGGGTAAACGACGCGCCGGCCCTCAAGACAGCAGATATCGGCATAGCGATGGGTATCACAGGGACGGATATTTCCAGGGAAGCTGCTGATATGGTGTTGGCGGACGACAATTTCGCCACTATTGTTACCGCGGTGGAAGAAGGCCGTGCAATCTTCTCCAATATCCGCAAGTTCTTGCGCTACCTGCTCTCGTCCAACATCGGGGAAGTGCTCACCATGTTTTTCGGCGTGGTGCTGGCCGATTTTATCGGACTCAAGCCTGAAGGGGCTGAAGGCCAAACCATCGTGCTACCCGTACTGGCAACGCAACTCCTCTGGATCAACCTCGTAACTGACGGCGCA
>DATJHX010000081.1:0-36196 GCA_035493655.1 Nitrosospira sp. | reverse complement strand
GATGTGGATTCCGGGGCCGTGCACAGCGTAACCGTCACTGCCGCCAACGAGGCCGACATCAACGTTCTGCCCAAGCTGCTGCGGGAGCAAGACGAAGTCATTTTTGGCGATGCAGGCTATACCGGTGATGAATACAAGCGGAAATCCTTTTTACGTATGACCTCTTCAACTTCGGTCTTGTGAGACGTTCCTGGTGCCGTCGAAATACAGGCATTCAGAAGAATCAGGCAAGAAGCAAACAAACAAATTGTAATGCGAGACATGACTTCCTTCTTTCCGTGCCTGTGCTTGACTGCGTCAAACGTGCTTGCCTGAATTTGCTTAATCTTGCCCGTTCTTGCTGTTAGACCACCGGTTATCCCGGCCGCTACTCCGGCTATTATTCTGGCTGATTACGCATGAAATCGGCTGTTTGATAAAACGCCATCGCAAGCTTTTTCGACAGTTGCTCGTTTAGCCCAACATCCGCCATGGCGCGGTTCATGCAGGATAGCCACTGATCGCGCTCGGGGATGCCAATGGCAAAAGGCATATGACGAGTGCGCATGCGCGGTTCACCGTACTTCTCCGTGTATAAGGATGGGCCGCCCGTCAATCCCGACAGGAACATGAACAACTTTTGCCGCGAGCTGACCAGGCTTTGCGGATGAAGTTTTCGTATCCCATAATAATCCGGATCTTCATCCATCAAGTCATAAAAGCGGTCCACCAGGCGGCGCAAAACTGTTTCGCCACCCATCACTTCATAAGCTTCAATAAGGTGCATCCTGATTCTCCTGTTAAGCAACCTCTGAATAAGTCTAACGCTACCGGACTATCCAGACCTCGTCGAGGGTTTACGCTTTTTCAACATGCGCAAGAGCCAATAGACGCCACCTGCTGCAAGCAGGTGCTTCGCCATATGGCCGCTTACCAGATGTCCTGCATCATAGACTTCCCGATCGGCGATTTCCGCCAGCTTGGCGGCTCCATACCATGCAAATACGATGTAGATATCGGCTCCGCGGGTGTAGCGCGATGGGAAGAATATTGCCAGCAGAACAATAAGTAAAATGGAATAGAATTGAACAATGATATAAAAGTTCAGGTTACCAGCTCCGCGCTGCTCGCTCCAGTGCCAATACATCACGCTAAAGCTACCTGCCGCAATCAGAACAGGCAACAACCGCAGCCCTGTTTTGACGCTGACGCGCTCTGTTATCGTCGCTGAAAGCAAGGCCATGATGGCAATCGCTATCGGTAGCCGGTCCCATACGAGGCTATCGTTGTCCGGTGCAAGGTGATAATAGGCAGAGCCTACTCCCGTCAGCGTCACGCCCAGAAACAGAATCATATAAGACCAGCGTTCGCACGGCTTGATGAAAGACCGGTATGGCGATGATACGCGCGAGGACAACAGGAATGTCAGACCAGCTATTCCTACAAAGAGGAAAGCAAGATTGGATACCACATTAAAAAAATTCGGTATTCCGAAATAATCGCGCTGATCAGCAAACTGATGATATTCGAGGGGCTGGGGAATCGGAGGAGCAATCGCCGCAATCAACAACATGCCGAGCGAAAGGATGGCGAGTACTCTTAATTTATGCCTGCTGCTCATGATGAACGCGAGTGGAGACCTTCCGAATCGATTCTTCAGCGAGCCTTGGCAACCGCTTCATCTACCCGTTCCACCGCAATGACCTCTATTCCCGGGATTGACTGCTTTGGCTTGTTGGCCTTAGGGACGATAGCCTGGACGAAGCCCAGTTTCGCCGCTTCTTTCAACCGTTCCTGCCCCCGCTGCACCGGGCGCACTTCTCCGGCCAGACCCACTTCGCCAAATACCACTGTTTTTTCCGGCAGAGGCTTGTTCTTGAGCGATGAAACGATCGCCAGCAACACCGCAAGGTCTGCTCCTGGCTCAGTAATCTTCACGCCGCCCACGGCATTGACGAACACGTCCTGATCAAAACATACAATGCCCGCGTGCCGGTGCAATACCGCGAGCAACATGGCGAGCCGGTTCTGTTCCAGCCCGACGCTCAACCGTCTGGCATTGGGGGAGTGAGCATCATCCACCAGAGCCTGAATTTCCACCAGCAAGGGGCGTGTTCCTTCCTGTGTCACCATCACACAGGAACCTGGTACCTGCCCGCCATGATGGGATAGAAACAACGCCGATGGGTTGCTCACTTCGCGCAAACCCTTTTCACTCATGGCAAATACGCCCAGTTCGTTTACCGCGCCAAAGCGG
The DNA here is from genome assembly GCA_035493655.1 of Nitrosospira sp. GTDB lineage: Bacteria > Pseudomonadota > Gammaproteobacteria > Burkholderiales > Nitrosomonadaceae > Nitrosospira. Next base: position 33,960 of record DATJHX010000081.1, on the reverse strand, counting down.
TTCTTGAAGGCTCGGATCAGGCGAAAACTGGAGTGCGTATCCCCTTCGAAATAAAGCACTGTATCCACCATATGCTCCAGGACGCGCGGGCCTGCCAGGGCTCCCTCCTTGGTCACATGGCCGACAAGAATGATGCAGGTACCGCTGGCCTTTGCCAGTCGCGTCAATTGTGCGGCACACTCGCGCACTTGGGCGACCGAACCCGGCGCTGATTGCAGCGCATCCGAATACACCGTCTGAATCGAATCGATTACCGCTATATCCGGCTTGCGTTCCGCCAGCACAGCCTGGATTTTTTCCAGGCGGATTTCCGCCAGCAAATGCACTGCTTTCGCATCCAACGCCATGCGCTTTGCGCGTAAGGCAACCTGTCGCGCGGATTCCTCCCCGCTCACATACAGCACATGACGGGCGGGTGTTACGCCGAAACCAAGAGACATATGGCATAACGCCTGCAGCAACAGTGTCGACTTGCCAATACCCGGATCCCCTCCCAACAGTATGACGCCGCCATGCACCAGGCCACCACCGAGCACCCGATCGAATTCCGCCATGCCACTGGAGTAACGCGGCTCCTCCCCCGCTTCCACTTCGCTCAGATTCTGTACCTGGCCACTCTCGGATACAGGGATGAAGCGGGATGCTGTCTTTTCAGCAACAGTCTCCACTAAAGTGTTCCATGCCTGGCAATGGGGGCACTGTCCCTGCCATTTCAATGTCTGCCCGCCGCATTCAGTGCAGAAGTATGTGGATTTCGGTTTAGCCATATCAAGGAAACAATTTGTCGTAGTTCGCGTGACTACCGATCCAGAACCAGATAAATCCTTCATCAGTTTCTGCGGCAATAGCACGATAATGCCGTATCGACTCTGGCGGACCAAACTTTTCCGATCTTTTTGAATTGCAACGATGGGTAGAAGGAATCTGTTGCAAAAGCAGGAAATTCTTGGCGGCAAGGCCACGAACCGTTGCTGGCAATTGTTGATAGCAATGCCAGAAACGAATCGTTGTGAAATCTTCAATGCTTAAAGTTGAGTTGTTCGTCCACTCCGGTGCTCAGCCAGTCCCTCTTCGATGAAGGCATCGAACGATCGTAAGCGACGGCGACATCGCCAACATAACCTGGCATTGATAATTCTCCACTAAATGCAACAAATGAAGGACAAATGCAACGGGCTTGATCGCGCATTTCAACGGATTGTAAAACGTCGCGGTGCCCGCTCTAGGCGCTTGCAGGCGCTAACCGCCTGCTTCTGTGGAATCCGCCCAGGCATCAAATTGCGAATCCCATTAAAAAGTACAGACTTCGCCATCCTCAGGCACCAATACTCGTTGCGTCATATTCTTTTCGCTGAGGAACTCCCGCAGTTCTTTTCTCGACAGCATCGCATGGTTCACCGATTCCATGTGGCTGGCAATAATAGTTGCCTTGGGCGCTGCCTTATAAACCTCGTAAACATCCTTTTTATCCATGATAATCGGGTCATAATCCAGGACCTGGGCGTCTCCACTGTTAAGGATGACGACATCGGGCTCATATTTCTTCAGATTTTCCTCGACTCCCTCATACCAGACCGTATCGCCCGCGATATATACCGTTTTTTCATCGGGATGCTTGAATACAACACCGGATACATGCCCCAATAGATCCGCCAGGTCTTCAAGAGTTTTTCCTCTGCCATGCTGACCAGGAGTTTTGATGAGAGTGATACCATCAAAAACAGTATTCTCCCCCAGAACCCGAATATTGCTGAATCCTTGCGCCCGGATTTCCGCTGCATCTTTCTCGTTTTGCGCAAAAATCAGCATATCCTTGGGCACCAGATTTATGGCTGCCTCGTCCCAGTGATCGGGATGAATATGGGTAACAATCACTGCATCAACATCGAGGATCTCGTCCATGGAAACAGGCAGATCGACCAGCGGATTACGTTTGTGACTATTGATAGTACCCTCGAATCCTGGGACGGCCTCCTTTTCTGCCAGCATTGGATCAACCAGAAATTTCTTCCCCGCATATTCGATAATGATCGTTGCATTTCGTAGTTGTTTAAATTTCATGGGAAATAGCTCCTCTACTTAAGTAATCAAGAATAATCACGCTTTTGCCGCCTACGAACACCGCATTCCTGTCGATAAATTTGCCTGAATCTGTCCATGTAGGAATGGGTGGCTAAGCCGATTCCATGGCAGCGGTTGTGGCGGAGGATGCAGCTTCCGCTTGGGAGGGTGAACATTCCATGCAACGAAGAATATCCTCGGCGGCAAGCCGTGCGATATGCGCGGCCTTGCTGCTTTGGGTGACCATGGCAGTGACGATCGCGCCCTCGATGATCAGGCCCAGTTTCTGGGTGACCATATCCGCATTACCGGCCCCGCTTTCCACAACCAGCGACTGGAGCCGGGCAATTATTTGATACCGATACGCACCGGCCATATCCTTTACCCAGCCGCTATCCTTTTCATGCTCCGCCACGGCATTAATGAATATGCAACCAAAGAAATCTTCTTTCTCGAACCATTTCCCCAGCAGATCGAACAGCACCAGGATGCGCTCCCTGGCAGAACACTTCAGATCCGGCAGCTCCAGATCAAACCAATGAAACCACATGCTCGCTTCCGTATCGAGCACCGCCTTGAGCAGATTTTCTTTCGAGCCGTAGTGCGTATAGAGGCTGCGGCGGGCGACACCTGCTTCCTCAAGAATCCGTGAAATGCCGGTTGCATGGATCCCGGCCTGGCAGAACAAGCGGCGCGCGGCCAAGAGCAGCTTTTCCTCCGTTGATTTGCGTGCTGCCTTCGTCAATCCCTTCCTCCAGTCATAACGGTTCCTTGGTAGACCTAACAGTCTACTGTAGACCGAACAGTCTACCTTAATTCTATCCCTTAATAAAAGACATTACAAGAGGAATGGATATGAATTTTTTGAGGATGGGGTAGTCCGGATGGGGTAGTCCGCGATACGAATGCTCGCTGATATGTTTGCTGACAACCGACTTTGACAAACCCATGCGCTGGGCCGCGGCGCTGACGCTCCCGGTTTCTACCGCCTGTAGAAAGGCAGAAATATTATCAAGCCGATATTGCATTGTTCTGTTTTCCCGAACGCTGAATTCGAGAAAAGGCTAGTTTCGAATCGATCCGGAAAAGCGTAACCTTTGTATAGGCTATATTAAAACTGCAATATGGCGAAGGTGGATTAACGGTCAAGCCGAATTGCCCGGATGAACAATATGGCGGCGCTACTAGCAGCAACGACCCCCTCAAATGGTACTTTACGCCGGTGATGCAATATGTCATATCGGAAACACCTGTTTCGAACCGCAGGGAAAGTTTCGCATCGGGCCAAGCCTCCCAAGGTAAATCGTTGATGGGAAAAAATCGCCTGGAAGCGTTCAGCGACGGCGTCATTGCCATCATCATTACCATCATGGTATTGGAAATGAAGGTGCCGCATGGAGATGATCTTTCCGCACTGCGCCCCTTGATTCCGGTATTTATCAGCTATGTGCTCAGCTTTGTCTATGTCGGTATTTATTGGAACAATCACCATCATCTGCTTCATGCCGTGCAAAAGATTAATGGGCCCATTCTTTGGGCCAATCTGCACCTGCTATTCTGGCTTTCTCTTCTCCCATTTGTCACCGGCTGGATGGGCGAGAATCATTTTTCCACGTGGCCGGTTGCGGTCTATGGCACGGTTCTGTTGATGGCTGCCATTGCCTACTCCATCCTGGAGCTTGCACTCATCAGGTATCAAGGGACGAATTCCCAGTTGGCCAAAGCTGTCGGTCAAGACTTTAAAGGAAAGATATCTTTAGTTATCTATGCCGCCGCTATTCCACTCTCGTTCGCTAGCCGGTGGATTGCTTTCAGCCTTTATGTGGCAGTGGCTGTAATGTGGGTGATCCCTGATCCCCGCATCGAAAGAAAGCTTAATGATCGAGAATTTTGAGATCGTCATTTTGCATAACCTTTTAACCATAGAGAGGAGGTAGCCAATGCTGGCAAAACAATCTGAAACATCAGCCAAGAAGCTGCAGCGCGTACAGCGCAGCACAGAGCGCCACTGGGTAGGCGATGGGTTTCCCGTGCGAACACTTTTTGGTTATTCAAGTCTGGGATCGGCTATCAGCCCTTTCCTGATGCTTGATTATGCTGGCCCCATCGAGTTCCAGCCAACAACGAAACGGCTCGGCGTGGGTGGGCATCCGCATCGCGGCTTTGAGACGGTGACCATTGTCTATAGCGGCGAGGTGGAGCATCGTGACAGTTCCGGCGGTGGGGGCAAAATTGGTCCCGGCGATGTGCAATGGATGACTGCAGCATCCGGTCTGGTTCACGAAGAATTTCATGGCCGCGATTTTGCACGCCGTGGCGGCATGTTTGAAATGGTGCAGTTGTGGGTCAACCTCCCTGCCAAGGACAAAATGTCGCCACCGCACTATCAACCAATTGCGAATAGTCAGATTCCTGCTTTGAGCTTACTTGACAATCAGGGAAGCGTACGGGTCATTGCAGGTCAATTCAATGGCGTTACAGGCCCGGCCCACACGTTCACCCCGATCAACGTGTGGGATCTGCGCCTGGATAGCAAGCAACAGATCGACCTTCCCGTGCCGGAGGGCTATACCACTATACTGGCGGTGTTCAGAGGTTCAGTGCATATAGAAGGAGAAGGCGGCGAGACCATCGGTCCGGCGGAAGTTGGTCTTTTTGACCGGGTGGGCGAATGTATCCGGATCGGCAGCGCGCAAAACGCAACGGCGCTTCTGCTCTGTGGCGAACCGATAGACGAGCCGATTGTAGGTCACGGCCCTTTCGTTATGAACAATGACGAGGAGATTCGCCAGGCTATTGTGGATTACCAAAGCGGCAAGATGGGGCACGTGGGGCATGTGTCCTAACGCCTCGAAACATTACCCATAACGATAATAACGATAAATTTTGGCCCTCGCCGGCTGCATTAGCGACACTCCTCCCACCGATGGCTTCGATAAATACTCGCTCGAACCAGGCAGGAGATAAGACCTACTTTTATGGGTGAATCACAATCCAGGAGGAGTAAAAATGAGTTTGGAAGAGAAGCTAAACGATTTGAATAACATGATTCTGAAGGGCCAGATACTGGAATCCATGGATAAATATTACGATCCGGATTGTGTTGTTACGGAAAAGAATGATGTGGTAGCAAGAGGTTTAAAAGAAGCCAAAGACCGGGAGTCGGATATTTTTTCGGGAGTTGAAGCGTGGCTCAAGTCAGAGGTTAAATCGACCGCCGTGGGTGAAAACGTGACTATGACCGAGTGGCATTACGAGTACAAGCACAAGGATTTCGGATATAAGAAATTCGATCAGGTCGCTGTTCAGCATTGGAAGGATGGGAAGATCAATAGTGACCGGTTCTACGCTCTGTATTGAGCGATAATTAAATATTTAATGCTGAAGAACGTGGCGGTTACCCGGTTAAGGTTTATTAGGCATTCAAGCCGATCCAATCAATCCTGCGCTGGAATATTCTGTGGAAACATGACAAAGAAGATGCGATTTACGCTCTACCCACTCCCTTGGTGCCGATACCTGAAACCGTTGGAACTGGCCGGTATCTCGGCGGCCAGATCAGGCTGGAAGGAATTATCTGGGCCTGCAGCGGAAAATCCACGCTGCTGAATTCGATTTCCAGACAGGAGAAACCTTGACAGGGGCCGCCGGTAGAAGCATAGATTTCCTCGCGCCAAACGCAGCATTACTCTGATGAGCAAGCCTGCCGAGGAAAACATATCGCAGGAAACGCCGCATTCAAGCGCATGGGCGCCTCTGAAGGTATCGGTGTTCCGGACTTTCTGGCTGGCTTCACTTGGCTCCAACATTGGCACGTGGATCAACGGCACAGCCTCCGGTTGGGTAATGACCGATCTGTCCTCCTCTCCGGTCATGGTATCGCTCGTACAATCGGCCGCTTCGCTGCCGATGGTACTGTTCACTTTGATTGCCGGCGCACTGACAGATATCGTGGATCGTCGCCGCTATCTGCTCGTCACGCAGGTATGGCTGGTGTTTTCCTCGGCCGCGCTGGCGTTTCTTGCCGCCACCGATCGGCTCGATGCCTGGAATCTGTTGATTCTGACCTTCGCCCTGGGAATCGGTGGAGCGATGGCCATGCCTGCACTGAACGTTACAGCGCCGGAACTTGTTCCAAAAAATCTGTTGCCGCAAGCAGTTGCGCTAGGCTCGCTGTCGATGAACGTTTCGCGCTCGATTGGACCCGCGGTGGCGGGCGTGCTCCTGGCACAATTCGGCGCATGGGCTGCTTATGGCCTCAACGCGATATCATTCGTGGGCATGGTGCTGATGCTATGGTACTGGAAGCATGAGCCCCAGAAGCGAGCCTTACCGCCGGAGCGCTTCTTTCAGGCCCTGCGTGCCGGGCTGCGCTATGCCCGCATGGCCTCACCGTTCCACGCGGTCCTTTTTCGTACAACCGCCTTCATCGTCTTTGCCACTTCGGCATGGGCGCTTCTGCCCCTGATCGCCCGGTACGAACTTCAGGGTGGGCCGGGAACCTACGGGCTTCTCCTGACCTTCGTCGGTGTCGGTGCTGTGGGCGCCATCATTATTCTGCCGCGCCTGCTCAGGCACATCTCACGAGATCGCCTGGTGTTCACCGCCACTGTGGTATATGCGGCAGCCACCGCAGCCCTCGCCACAGTCCACAACGAAACCGCCCTGTACGCAGTAATGATCTTTTCGGGTGCAGCGTGGGTCAGTGTTTTATCGTCCTTGCAGGTTGCCGCCCAAATCTCTGTTCCGGCCTGGGTTCGTGGTCGCGGACTATCCCTCTACCTCATGGTATTCTCCACAGGTCTGACGCTTGGCAGCCTCCTGTGGGGCTGGGTCGCGACGCATGCCGGAATTCCAGCAGCACTGCTGATTTCGGCCGCCGGAGCGGTACTGTCAGCGCTGGCGGTGCGCAGATTCAACCTTGGTTCCGGCCCGATGCCTGATCTCGCCCCGTCATATCATTGGCCGCACCCCACCGCTGTGGAAGAACCGGATACCGACCGAGGTCCTGTACTGATAACCGTCGAATACGAGATTGCGCTCGACCAGCGCGAGACCTTCCTGAATGCGATGCAGCAACTTGGCGCAATAAGACGGAGGGATGGCGCGTTCGGCTGGGGGATTTTCGAGAATGTTGCCAGGCCGGGATGCTATATCGAAATATTCCAGGATGCCTCATGGGTCGATCATCTACGTCAGCACGAACGCGTGACCCGCGAGGATCAGCGTGTTCAGGAAATTGTTCACCAATTTCATATTGGCAGCGCGCCACCCAGAGTGTCACACTATATCGGTGGCGCCCCACCGGCACCCACGGATAGCTCCCTGGCTACCAACGCATGAGGAAGAGCATATGCAATTTCCATTTCCATTTCCATTTTATTTGAGAGGAGGATAATCATGATGGAACTACGCTATGCCCGGGAGCGGGGCCATGCCAATCACGGCTGGCTGAATTCCTGGCACAGTTTTTCTTTCGCGGATTATCATGATCCTAAACATATCCAGTTTCGCGCGCTGCGCGTCATCAATGATGATACCGTCGAGCCTGGCCGCGGTTTTGGCGCGCACAGCCACCGCGACATGGAGATCGTCAGTTATGTGCTGGAAGGGGCGCTGGCGCACCGGGACAGTATGGGAACCGGTTCGGTCATCCGCCCGGGCAGCGTGCAGCGCATGAGCGCCGGCACAGGCGTACAACATAGCGAATTTAATGCTTCCAAGGACGAGAAGGTCCATTTTCTGCAAATCTGGTTTCTTCCAAACGTACTAGGAATTCAACCGAGCTATGAAGAACGCTATTTTGGCGATGCCGAAAAGCGCGGAAGGCTGCGTCTGATTGCTTCGCCTGATGGTGCGGAGGGGTCGGTTAAAATCCATGCGGATGCAAAAATGTTTGCCGCTCTCCTGGATGGCGCCGAAAAGCTCGAGCGCACGCTTGCACAAGGCGCGTATGCGTACGTTCACATCGCGCGTGGCAATGTCTCACTGAATGGTACGCCCCTGCATGGCGGCGATGGCGCAATGCTGACAGGCGAAGAACAGCTCATCTTCAACCAGGGAAAGAACGCGGAAGTGCTTGTTTTCGAGCTGGAATAAGTTCGCGCAACCTGCTTACAACCTGCTCAGCCTCGTTCCCAGCTCACTAACAGTCCCTGCTCGCCGGGCACGGCCTGAAAATCGCATTCAATCCCGATGCCAGGCACGCAAGCCAGATGTTCGCCGCTGTATATCAGTGGCAATGCTTCACGCTCCCACGGAGGGAGCGATGCTTCCCGCAACAGATTTTTGAGACTGCGCCGCGGCCGATTGCAATCGGGACGCAGGCGTTCCCCCCCCTGACGAAAACGGATGGTCACTGGCGACTCGACAAGCTTTTTCACGTTGATTCCGGCACTTTTACGGCGCACGAACCGGATGACGCCGAGCTCGCCGATAGCGAGTTCTTTTTCCCCATGCCATTGCGGCCACCCTTCCACGACATCGGATGGGCCTGCTTCATATGCGCTTGTTCTCCTTATTCTCGCCTTACCTACTCTCGCCTTATCCACGTAAACCTCTCCCCGGAAGCAGCGGATTTCGGTATTTCCGAAAACCACATGCATTTTTGCATCCGGGCGCAACAATAGAAGTTGCCGCAGCATTTCGTCCAGTTTTACGGTACTGGGCAATATGGCCCCGCGCTGCGCCAAGGCGTAACGCAGGAGATTCCTTGCCCGGGGGAAGCTCAATTTGCGCAATTCGTCGATGTGAAGCTTTCCCGAAGCGGCACATCCTGCGCTGTCAGCCTCGGCCAATTCATCCAGCAGGATCGATGCCTCCGCCATATGGCGGCTTGCCCGCAATAGCGTGCTTCGATAGGATGGGAAACGTGTTTCCAGCAGAGGAAAAATTTTGTGGCGGAGGAAATTTCGATCAAAAGAAACGTCAACATTACTTTCGTCGGTGATCCACTGCAAGCCATGCTCTCGAGCATATTCCTCGATCTCGCGCCGTGATGCATCGAGCATTGGCCTCAACAGCTTTGGTCTCGCATTCGGTATACCTTTCTCCATACTGGATGCAATGTTGCCCGCGATGGGCATCGCGCTGAGCCCCTTCACACCCGCGCCGCGCAACAACTGGAGGAGCAGTGTTTCAGCCTGATCATCCAGATGCTGCGCCAGCACGACATAATCCGCCTCAAGTTTGCGAAATTCCCTATAACGTCCCTCGCGGGCAGCCGCTTCAAGGCTGATGCCAGGTTCCCTGCGGATTTTCAGTTGGGCGACTCTGAGAGGGATAGTCATGGAACGGCACAGATTGCGGCAAAAGGTACTCCACTCAGTCGCGTTGGCGCTGATGCCATGATTGACGTGAATGGCGGAAAGCGAGAATGGGATTTGAGCCGACAATGGAACCAGCAAATTCAGTAGAACGATCGAATCAACGCCGCCGCTCAGCGCGACCACCAGATGGTCGCCGGCCCGAACCTGTTCACGCAATACATTTTCGACAGTGGCGGGTAAACTACTTGACTTTGACTTCCTTGAACTTGCCATATCCCATCAACCGCTCGAAGCGCTTCTCCAGTAACGCTTCGGTCGAATGCTCCTGGAGGTGCCTGAGCGATTCCTGCAAGGCCTTTTTTACTGATTGCATGATGCCCAGGTAGTCACGATGCGCGCCGCCGGCTGGTTCATTAATGATTTTGTCAATCAGTCCCATCGTTTTAAGCCGATGGGCGGTGATGCCCATGATCTCGGCGGCTTCCGGAGCCTTGTCAGCGCTTTTCCATAAAATGGAAGCACAGCCCTCGGGAGAAATGACTGAGTAGGTCGCATATTGCAGCATCTGCACCACATCGCCAACCGCCAGAGCCAGCGCTCCGCCAGAGCCGCCTTCGCCGATGATGGTGCAAATCACCGGTACCTTGAGCTCCGCCAGAACATAAAGATTTTTCCCGATGGCCTCCGATTGCCCGCGCTCCTCGGCGCCGATGCCGGGATAGGCGCCCGGCGTATCAATAAAGGTAAACAGAGGCACGGAAAATTTCTCCGCCAGACGCATCAAGCGCAGCGCCTTCCGATACCCCTCGGGCTTGGGCATACCGAAGTTGCGATGGATTTTTTCCTTCGTATCCCGTCCCTTCTGGTGGCCAATAACCATTACAGTCTGGCCGTTGAACCTGGCCAATCCGCCAATTATGGCGTAATCATCGGCAAAATTGCGATCGCCATGAAGCTCATCGAAATGGGTGAACAGATGCTGAATATAATCCAGGGTGTATGGACGTTGGGGATGCCGGGCCACCTGCGATATCTGCCACGGAGTCAGTTTTGCATAAATGCCGTGGGTGAGAGAATGGCTTTTCTTCTGGAGGCGCGCGATTTCGGCTGAGATATCCACCGCCGAGTCATCCTGGGCAAAACGCAATTCGTCGATTTTTGCCTCAAGCTCGGCGATAGGCTGCTCGAAATCCAGGAAGGTGATTTTCATGAAGCGGGACTGAAATTTTGAAACCGCAATGATACAGGATCACAGGCCCAGGATCACAGGCAACCCGGAGTACTCAAATGTTGAGATATTTAAGCCGGGGGGTAACGATACTCACTACGTCAGGCGTCTTCCTGCTGGCCAGCCTGAACGCTCGTGCACAAGATCAGGCCAATAATACAACTGGCTCTGCATTACCATTTGCCGTACGCGCTTACGCCGAGACCTACTATGGTTTTGCTGACGATAGGCTTGTTGGAGACAGAAAACCGTCATTTATGGTCAGCTACGATAAAAATAATGATCTTTCGCTAAATCTGGCTTTTATAAAAGGATCGTACGCAACACATAATGCCCGGGCTAATCTTGCATTTGCAGCCGGAAGCTATGTAAGGGCCAATTATGCCGCCGAACCGGAAATATTGAAGCATCTCTACGAGGCGAACGTAGGCATAAAGCTCGCGGGAAAAAACAATCTGTGGCTGGATGTGGGCGTCTTCCCTTCACATATCGGTTTTGAAAGTCCGGTAGGCAGGGACAACTGGACTTTAACACGGAGCATCGGCGCGGATAACACGCCCTATTTTGAAACTGGCGCTAAAATCAGCTACACAGCGGAGAATGAAAAATGGTTTTTAAGCGCATTAGTTATAAACGGTTGGCAGCACATCAAGCCGGTCCCCGGAAATAGTATCCCCGCGTTCGGCACACAGATTACCTATAAGCCTTCCCCACGGATATTCCTGAATAGCAGCACATTCATAGGCAGCGACAAGCCGGATAGCAGCAGGCAGATGCGCTATTTCCATAACTTCTATGGAGTTTTGGAACTTACCGATAAGCTTGTCGCAATGGCCGGTTTCGATGTCGGTTTCGAACAGAAGAGCAGGGATTCTTCTGAAATGAACATGTGGTTCAACCCGGAAGCGATGCTGAGGTATAAGCCGACGCCAAAAACGGCTATCGCGCTCAGGGCTGAATATTATGATGACCGCCACGGCGTGATTATTACATCCAATACGCCCAATGGCTTTAAGACATTGGGATTCTCGACCAATTTTGATTACAACCTTACAAAGAACATATTATGGCGAGTCGAAGCGAGAACGTTGCGCAGCAAGGACAAGATCTTTACCAGGAACGATGGCAGCAGCGCAGACAGCAGCCTGTTTGTGACAACATCATTAGCTGTCAATTTTTGATGAATTCCCGCCAGCTCACGTGATAAATTCGAGGCATTAAAAAATTTACCGGTTTTCCCAACTGACTAAAGCTCCACCGGCATAAAGCTCCTGCCTGTAGCTCCTCACCCGTTTATCTTCTCCGGAGCAACGTTTCTCCTCACGTTTTTCGCCCGCATGACAGACAAGGGAATAGCTTTAAATATATTCCGAATTGCTTGAAAAATAGGATAAAATATACGGTTTTTTCGCTTCAACTCAACTCTTTTCAGGACGCAAGCTTTGATTACCACTGCCAACATTACCATGCAGTTCGGGGCCAAGCCTCTGTTCGAAAACGTTTCCGTCAAGTTCAGTGACGGAAACCGCTATGGCCTTATAGGGGCCAACGGCTCGGGCAAGTCCACCTTTATGAAAATATTGGGGGGTGATCTGGAGCCGACATCCGGGAACGTCAGTGTCGATTCCGGTGAGCGGGTCGGCAAACTGCGCCAGGACCAATTCGCTTTCGAGAATTGCATCGTGATCGATACTGTAATGATGGGCCATGATGAATTATGGCGCGTGAAAGAAGAACGCGATGCAATTTATGCCAACCCTGACGCTACCGAGGCGGATTATATGCACGCCGCGGAGCTCGAGGCACGCTTCGCCGAGCTGGACGGCTATTCAGCGGAAGCGCGTGCAGGAGAACTACTGCTGGGCGTGGGCATTCCTCTGTCGCAGCATCAGGCGCTGATGAGCGCGATAGCTCCGGGGTTTAAGCTGAGAGTGTTGCTGGCACAGGCGCTGTTTGCCGATCCCGATATTCTGCTGCTGGATGAACCCACCAATAATCTCGATATCAACACGATTCGCTGGCTGGAAGATGTCATTAACCAGAGCAGAAGCACAATCATCATTATTTCCCACGATCGCCACTTCCTGAACAGCGTCTGCACCCACATGGCGGACCTGGATTATGGCGAAATCCGCATCTATCCGGGGAATTATGATGACTACATGACCGCCTCCACGCAGGTGCGCGAACGCATGCTGGCCGATAACGCCAAGAAAAAGACTCAGATTGCCGAGCTACAGGCATTTGTAAGCCGCTTTTCCGCGAATGCTTCCAAGGCGCGGCAGGCCACCAGCCGCGCTCGCCAGATCGAGAAAATCAAACTGGAAGATGTGAAGCCTTCCAGCCGCCAGTACCCCTATATCCGCCTCGAGGTGGATGAACGGGAGAAATTGCATCGCCTTGCGGTGTCGGTGCAAAGCATCAGCAAGCGTTTTCCTAGTATGGAGAAACCGTTATTCCACAGATTCAGCCTTAACGTCGAGGCGGGGGAAAAAATTGCCATTATCGGCCCCAACGGTATCGGCAAGACTACCCTGCTGCGCTGTATTGCCGGCGGCTTGGCGCCCGATGCGGGAGAAGTGAAGTGGGCGGAAAAAGCGCGTCCCGGCTACTTTGCACAGGATCATTCCGCCGATTTTGCAACTGATCTGTCGCTTACAGACTGGCTGACGCAGTGGCGCACCCAAAACGATGATGATCAGGCTGTGCGCAGTGTTCTCGGCAGGCTGCTTTTTTCCGGGGATGAGGTGAAAAAATCGATCCAGGTGATTTCAGGCGGAGAGGAAGGCCGTATGCTCTTTGGCAAGCTCATGCTGCAGCGGAATAATGTCCTGCTCATGGACGAACCCACCAACCACCTCGACATGGAATCCATCGAATCGCTGAATACCGCGCTGGAGAAATATAGCGGGACGCTGATTTTCGTTTCCCACGACAGGGAGTTTGTTTCCTCACTGGCTACCCGCGTCATCGAAATGAAACCGGATGGGATCACCGATTTCAAGGGCAGCTACGAAGACTACCTGCAAGGCCAAGGAGTCTTATCCATCAGTCCTCCACCCCGTGCCAGCAATTCCAACGTCAAGCAGGAAAAAGAAAAGCTTCGCGTATTCGCCCGTTAATCCGCTTTTGCGCCAGGTCTTCGGCATTCTTCCCGGGTTGAACAGGCAACAGGGTCAATGGGCGACGTCCAATGCCGCGCGATAACGGGCCCAATCAAAACAAGGGCCCGGATCGGTCTTGCGTTCCGGCGCAATATCGGAATGACCAGCAATGTCGCTAATGGGATAGACTCTTTGCAGTGTGCGCGTGAGCGTCACCAGCTCAGCATATTGCGCGTCCGTAAACGGTATGGTATCAGCCCCCTCAAGCTCTATGCCAATGGAATAATCATTGCAGCGATTCCTCCCCTGCCAGCAGGATTCTCCCGCATGCCAGGCCCGCTTCTCGCAGGGAACGAACTGAATGATTTCACCATCCCGCCGAATGAAGAAGTGAGCCGAAACCTTGAGACCGCGAAGTTGCGAATAATAGGGGTGAGCTTCGAAATCAAGTGAATTCGTGAAGAATTCGATCACCCCGTCGCCCTTGAACTCATCCGGAGGCAGGCTGATGTTATGAATTACCAGCAGGCTGATGTCGCATCCTAACGGGCGCTCGTCAAAATTGGGCGAAGGGATAAAACGTATTTTGAGTCGCCCCTCCGCCGCGTACCTGCATTTACTGAGCTGGATTTTCTGAAACGCATCTTCTGCATTTCCATTTAGAGCCCCGTTTAGAGCCGTGACCGCTCCACCAGAATTCATATGCATTACCCCTGCAAATGCAAACGCCGATGCTCATCACTACAGAAATACTTTCCTTCCGAAGTGATGCTCTCGCTTCTGGGCAAATGCACGCCGCAGTGAATGCAACGCACCATATCCTCACCCTCTAGCGAGGCCGGGCCTTTTCGTTCTTCCTGCCGCTTTTTAAGCGCCCGGCGGTAGCTGGCTATCAGCCACAAGAAGAGCACGGCAATAAGAACGAAGAACAGGATTCTACCCAATGGGTAACCCCCTATGCTGCATTACGAAGAGATGTAGATAACGTTTAAGCATGCAGGCATTCTACCGCTTGCATCGCAAGGCGCAAGCCTGGTGTGGCCTTCTGCCCTCTCCCCTACCCCTCTCTCCCGCGTGGGAGAGGGGACGCGAAAGTAATCAAAAGAAGGTGAGCGAGCAACCTTCTCACTGGACTTTCCTAATTTCCCGCTTACCAAAGATGGAAACGAAAAAAGATTGAGAGGTAATTGGCGCCTGTACGACAAATCACTATCGAAAGCTCTGCCGTTGCCATATTCTCTGTTAACCCCCCCCCGCTTGGGGGAGGGGCAGGGGAGAGGGCGCGATTTATTAAGTAGTACGTCAAGACTCAACACTGTTTCCCGGATTGATTCAAGAACACCTTCTGAATCCACCAAAACTTGGTTGTTCCAAAAACGCAAAACTACGAAGCCTTCACGACGAAGCCACTGATCACGGCGGCTATCATATTCCATCTGTTCCTGATGCTGCCCGCCGTCAACTTCGACAATCAGTTTGGGAGAAGAACAGACGAAATCGACGATGTAAATTCCTAACAGGCTTTTGCCGCTTGAATTTCAGGCCGAAAAAGCGGCGAGCGCGCAGGTGATACCACAACCGCTGCTCGGCCTCGGTCTGATTTGAGCGTAATACCCTGGCGCGCTCCAGCAGAGTCATCTTTTACCTTTCAGCCGGAGAGGTGGAGGGGGCTGAAAAGGATTTCAATGAGGCAATGCGAGGATTTCTCGGATTGATCAAGAACCGTTCCAGTCATTTGGAAGGTCGATGTGAAAACGATGGTCGGGGTGAGAGGATTCGAACCTCCGACTCCTGCGTCCCGAACGCAGTACTCTACCAGGCTGAGCTACACCCCGAGCTGTGATCCAGCTTTTTTATATCATTTTAGCGCACTGATCCCTAATTAATGCTGAGTTCCGTTCTTCAGCGCGTGGGCAGCAATTGTACTGAGGAAGAGGTATCCGAGCAAATCCAAATTGCTACGGCTCCCTCAATAGTTTCGCGCCACAGCGAAAGTGCTCAATTGCAGCAAGCATTCCTTATATTCGGAGTCAGGCAGCAGTGAAATCATCCTGGACGCGATGTCGGATTCTGTTTGCGCGCGCTGCCGCGCGTAATCGAGCGCACCAGTTTGCTGGATAACGTCCAGGACCGGTTGAAAGCCTCCCTCCCCACTCTGTTCAATGGCGTTGCGAATGATCGCGGCCTGGGCACTTGAACCCGTTCTCATCGCATAAATAAGCGGTAGAGTAGGCTTGCCTTCAGCCAGATCATCCCCCAGGTTTTTACCGGTTTCCTGATAATCACCGGAATAATCCAGCATATCGTCCGTCAGTTGAAACGCCGTGCCCAGATGCATGCCGTACACCGCCATGGCTTCCTCCTCCGCCTGAGTTGCATTGCCGAGGATAGCGCCAAGCCGCGTCGCCGCCTCGAACAGTTTTGCAGTTTTGTAACGGATCACTCTCAGGTAGTTCTCCTCGTCAACGTCGGGATCGCGAACATTAAGTAATTGCAATACTTCGCCTTCGGCGATGGTATTGGTGGCATCTGCCAACACTCGCATGACGCGCATGTTGTCTACTGCCACCATCATCTGGAACGCACGGGAATAAAGAAAGTCACCGACCAGGACGCTCGCGGCGTTCCCGAACAGGGCGTTTGCCGTCGCCTTGCTCCGCCGTAGCTCGGACGCATCCACGACGTCGTCGTGCAGCAGGGTCGCGGTATGAATGAACTCGACGATTGCCGCGAGATCATATTGATATTTCCCGGAATAGCCAAACGCACCAGCGGAAAGAATGACCAGCGCGGGGCGCAAGCGCTTTCCGCCGCTGTTGATGATATATTCGCTTACCTGCCGGATGAGCCCTACATCCGAATAAAGCTTCTCGCGGATGACCGCATCCACCGCAACCATATCGCGGGCGATCAGACTCCTGATACGTTCAATTGACACAAAGGTTCCCGGAAAAAGCTGCCATGGTAGAAACCTAGCCGCCAACGTGTCAAGTTCGGCATTGCAGCATTCATGGTTTCCGCACAAAACTCATCCTTAGCAGCCCTTTGACCGCAGAAGGATGGCGATGTATAATTGCCGTTTGCCTTTTCAGGCACTGCTTTTTCGCCTTTAGCGACCTTTTTGCAGCAATCAGTCAGGGACAATGGAGTTCAGTATGTATGCAATCATAAAAACCGGCGGGAAGCAGTACCGCGTTGAGAACGGGCTGAAACTTAAAATTGAGCAGGTCCCGGCGGATGTCGGTAGCGAACTCGTAATCGATCAGGTGTTGATGATTGCCGATGGCGATAATATATCGATGGGCAAGCCTCTCGTGAATGGCGCCTCAGTCAAAGCGACCGTGCTGGAACAGGGCAGGCACGAAAAGATACGTATCTTCAAAATGCGCCGGCGTAAACACTACCAGAAACACCAGGGGCACCGGCAGAATTATACCCAGATTCAAATCACCGGCATTTCGGCCTAGGAGAATTTGTCATGGCACATAAAAAAGCAGGCGGCAGCTCCAGAAACGGTCGCGATTCAAATTCCAAGCGTCTGGGCGTCAAAAGTTTTGGCGGAGAACTGATCCCGGCCGGGAGCATTATCATCCGTCAGCGCGGCACCAGAGTCCACGCCGGCGATAATGTGGGCATGGGCAAGGACCACACACTTTTTGCCAAAGCCACCGGCACGGTCAGCTTCGGCTTCAAAGGATCGGAACGACGCAAAACAGTCAGTATTATACCCGTCGCCCCCGTCTAGATTTTTTAGCAATCCCCGCTCAAAAGCCCTGTCAAATACGATAGGGCTTTTTTGTTTGTAGTAAATATATAGAGGCCTTCCATGAAGTACATAGATGAAGCAATCATACAGGTGATTGCCGGAAAAGGAGGCGACGGTGCGGCAAGCTTCCGCCGGGAAAAGTATATTCCCAAAGGCGGCCCTTCGGGCGGCGATGGCGGCCGCGGCGGCAGTATCTTTGCCATTGCCGATCGTAATATCAATACGTTAGTCGACTATCGCTTCGCCCGCATCTATCGCGCGAAAAACGGGGAAAACGGACGCGGTTCTGATTGTTACGGGAAGGGGGCTGAAGATATTATCTTGCGCATGCCGGTGGGCACAGTCATTACAAATGCTGCCACCGGAGAAAGTGTGGCCGATTTGCAGCACGACGGCCAAGAAGTATTGCTGGCCAGAGGCGGTACGGGCGGGCTCGGCAATTTGCATTTCAAATCCAGCACAAACCGCGCTCCCCGCCAATTTACTCGGGGCGAACCGGGAGAAGAGTTCGAATTGAAGCTGGAGCTCAAGGTTTTAGCGGACGTAGGTCTCCTTGGCATGCCCAATGCAGGAAAATCGACCCTTATCCGTGCCGTATCCGCCGCCCGTCCGAAAGTGGCGGATTATCCTTTCACTACCCTGCATCCCAACCTCGGCATGGTACGCGTTGATCAGAACCGCAGCTTTGTAATGGCGGATATCCCCGGCCTGATAGAAGGCGCGGCGGAAGGCGCAGGATTGGGCCACCACTTTCTGAAGCATCTTTCGCGTACGCGCCTGCTCCTGCACGTGGTGGACGTGGCGCCGATGGATCAAGCTATCGATCCCGTGCGCGATGCCAAAGCCATCGTGGATGAACTCAGGAAATATGATGAAGCTCTTTATGAAAAGCCACGCTGGCTGGTACTCAACAAAGTCGACCTCTTGCCGGAAAATGAGCGGGAAAAAGCCTGCAAAAAATTCATCCGCAGCTTAGGCTGGAAGGGAAAAAGCTTTATTATTTCAGCAATCAGCGGCGAAGGCTGCGGTGGGCTGGTCTATGCCATCATGGATTACCTGGAGCAGGAATCAGCAAAACAGGAAGAATCATCGATCCCGCCCGTTATGGCTGGCAAAGACGCTTGAATTTACCGGGGATTCTCTGCAGGCCCGCCTCAAGGCAGATATATCCGAAAGCGTGCAAGCGTAGGTATCATGTTTTGCTATAACTGAATTAAGAGGCCAGGTTGCAATGCCAGGCAGTCGAGGGCTTGAAGCGAGGTCTTGAAGCTCCCGCTATCTGGATGTTTTTACGGCTGCTGCTTACAGCCTCGACGAAGAACCATCTTTTGCCATTAATCTTTTGGAGGAACTATGATCGGACTTACCGAAGTGGAGCTTGCCGGGCTGGAGCCTGTTATCGATGCACGGAAGATGACATCCGACGTTTCGGACAAATACGAGAATATTGTCATACCCATCGGCAACGCGGGCGAGTCTCAAGCCGGCGATAATGCAGGGCTGAAGGGCGGTGAAGGGATGTCACTCGATGCGCTCATGAGGCTTCGCCAGAGTGCGTTAAACCGACGCTAAGCCAGCATTAACCCCGATGTCGCTGGTCGCCATTCTGGCGTATTCGATAGTAATTCTGTGGCTGGTTATTACATTATTGGCGCAACACCGGCACTTTCAGCCTTTTATTAATGCATTCAATGCGCTGCACATTATTCCTCGCTGGACTTTTTTCGCACCCAACCCCGGCGTCAGGGATTATCACCTCGTAATAAGGGACCGTTGCAGCGATGGGCGCCTGGCAAGCTGGAAAAGCGTACCTGTCTATTCGCCGCGGCCAAAATTCGGATATTTCTGGAATCCCCAAAAGCGCTCATCCAAAATTCTGAACGACGCGGTCCAGGCGATAAAATTGCTGTTGAAGCGCGAAAATATTGGAATTTCCGGAATTCCCTTCACCGTGCCTTACCTGCTTCTCCTGCATTACGCAGCTCATGCCGTGCCGCCGGAACCGGATGCCGTGGAATTTCAAATCGCCATTATCGAATCGTCGGGACATGATGCACGAACACTGGAATGCTCCTTCCTCTCCGGTTTCCATGGCAGGTAATATAAGGAATACGCGATGGAGATCGCTTCCTGCCTCGTCATAACGAAGATCCTGCTGGCCGCATGGTCGCTGCTCTCCGCGGCGGAGTGGTTCTCCAATCTTCATCTCTTCCGTTCCGGCGGTCTGTTGTCCTGGAACATCCTGCGTCTGCGGCCCGCTCTGATCAGTTCTCCCGCCATTCGCCCTTACATACATTCCCAAACGGTTGTGATATCGGTCCTGCTGTGCCGTATTGTCGCCGCCTTTGCGTTGCTCACGCCCTACTCCAGCCCGATGGATTTCCCGTGCAGCGTAATGATTCTGCTTTCCTGTTTTTATATGTCCCGCCGCACGTGGCTCGGCGGTGATGGATCGGATCAGATGGGGATGGTCATTGCAGTGGGAGTGGTTATCATGTCAGCCGGCATGGTTCTGAGCGATAACAACCTTGCTTTATGCGGAGTCCTGGCAATCGCCGGACAAGCGACCTTGGCCTACTTCGCCGCGGGAGCGGCAAAGCTTGCTTCGCCCGTTTGGCGCAATGGAAGCGCGTTGATGGGAGTAATGAAGACACAGTCATACGGACACCTGTCTGCAGTTTATTTTGGTGAACAGCACCCCCGTTTTTGCTCATTCGTTTGCTGGACGACCATCCTGACGGAAACGCTGTTTCCACTCCTCTTGTTTGCACCACCCGCGCTGGTGGCTGCTGGCCTCTTGTGCTTTGCCGCCTTTCATCTCTCCAATGCCTATTTCATGGGATTGAATGCGTTTGTCTGGCCCTTCCTCGCCACCTATCCGTCTGTCATAGTGATGAACTCGCTGGCGCTTGATTGGCTGGGATGGGCATGATGCCGGGTGATATTGGCTCGAACCAATTATCCATCGTTTATGACGGCGAGTGTCCCTTCTGCGCTAACTTTGTAAAACTCTACTCCATCAGCAAAAAAGTGAGTGGCATCGAACTGATCAATGCGAGGCAAAGACCCGCTCTGGTGCGCGAGTTTCGATCCAAAGGGATGGAAATCAATGAGGGCATGATTGTGACCTGGCGCGGGCGCCATTATTTTGGCGCGGAAGGCATGCACCTTTTGGCCATACTCGGTAACGACTCTGGCGTGGTTGGCATGTTGAACCAGTTATTGTTCCGCAATAGGAAAATCGCCGCGGCAGCCTATCCTTTGCTCGCGGCCGGACGACGGATGACGCTGGCTCTATTGCGGCGCAAGCTGATTCCGCTCGAAATTCCCTCTCCCCCGCCCCCTCTCCCATTCATGGACGAGGGGAAGAGTAGCTGCCCGGACAGTAGTCATAATGCCGACCAGCCGCCTCTCCCGTTTCGAGAGAAGGAAACAAAATAAACGCCCAAGACGAATGTTCTGCAGAAAATGAGTCCTGCCTCACGGTTGCGGTAAAATAATCCGAACGCGGCCACTACCTCAGCAGTAATTTCCCGCTCTGCGCTCGATTAACTCCCCTCCCCCGTTGTGGGGGAGGGGCAGGGGGAGAGGGCAGGAAAGAGAGGGCCTGACCCAAGCAGGACGCGCATGCATTACAGTTACCGCAAATTCGCTATCGATAAAATCGCATAGGTACAAACAGGCATTGATTAATACCAACCATCCATGCAATCAATCGTAAAAAATTCCCGCCGCATCGTCATCAAGGTCGGCAGCAGTCTGGTCACCAACCAGGGACAGGGGCTCGACCATGCGGCACTTGCACGCTGGGCGGAGCAGATCGCCAAACTCAAGGAATTGGGTAAGGAAGTCGTGCTGGTATCTTCCGGGGCGATAGCGGAAGGCATGCAGCGCCTGAACTGGAAGAAGCGACCGCATGCGCTGTCCGAATTGCAGGCTGCTGCCGCTGTAGGCCAAATGGGATTGGTGCAGGCATACGAATCCTGTTTTCGAACTCATGCCCTGCATGCTGCGCAAGTGCTGCTCACTCATGAAGATCTGTCTGATCGTAAGCGCTACCTCAATGCCCGTTCGACCTTGACTACGCTACTGGGCATGAGCGTAATTCCTGTCATCAACGAGAATGATACCGTAGCGACCGACGAAATCCGCTTTGGGGATAATGACACCCTCGCTGCGCTCGTCACCAATTTGATCGAAGCTGATGTGCTGATAATCCTCACCGACCAGGGCGGGCTGTTTACCGCCGACCCGCGCAAAGATGCCCAGGCGAGGCTGGTGGAAGAAGCACGGGCCGGGGACCCAGCGATTGAAGCCATGGCGGGGGGAGCAGGCAGTGACATCGGACGCGGCGGCATGCTGACGAAGGTGTTGGCCGCCAGGCGCGCGGCCCGTAGCGGCGCTCATACTGTGATTGCATCGGGGCATGAGCCCGACGTCCTGATTCAACTTGCTGAAGGGAAAGCAGTTGGCACGCAACTATTGGCTGAAACCATGACGTTGGCAGCACGCAAGCAGTGGATCGCGGATCATTTGCAAATGCGCGGGAACGTCACCCTGGATGAAGGTGCTGTGAAAGCCCTCGCCGACGGCGGCAAGAGCCTCTTGTCCGTTGGCGTAACAAGCGTCAGCGGCAGCTTTGAACGGGGCGAGGTTGTGGGTTGTCTTGATCCCCTCGGAAGGGAAATAGCGCGCGGATTGGTCAATTACAGCGCTACAGAAACACGCAGAATATTGCGGCGGGCAAGCAATGAGATCGAAGCCATTCTCGGTTATGTCGGCGAGCCGGAGCTCATCCACAGGGATAATCTGGTCCTGCTGTAACTGATTCTACTAACGGTTCTGCTGCAACCCATTCTGCTTTAATTGGTTCTACTGTAATCAACCCTTTAGTCAGGTATCGGGAGCTGGGGTAAAATGCTTCCACCCATTAAAAATTGCATCCAATATTTTGATATCTCGGAGGGATACTCATGAAACCTTGTACCGAAATTGACGCCAATTTTTCGATTAGCCCGCAGATCGATGTCGAGGATTTACCCGAGATCAAGGCGGCAGGCTTCAAAAGCGTGATCTGCAATCGGCCGGACAATGAAGATGGCGGCGCTCACGCGGATCATAATTTTCTTGAATCGGAAGCACGGAAACTGGGCTTGGAGTTTGTTTATCTGCCTGTCATACCGGGGCAGATAAATGACGGACATGTCGCCCAGTTCAAGACCTTGATTGACGAGTTGCCCGGTCCGGTGCTGGGCTATTGCCGCATGGGTATGCGCGCCAAGGCGCTTTACGAGCGGTCGAGGTAATCAAGTAACAGAAGAAGAGCTGTCGCTATTGAAGGCGAAAGCCCCAAAGGGGCAAGATTCAGAAGCAAAAAGCCCGCCGGAGATTTTTAAACGGGAGGCTACCGCTAATACTTTACCGCTCTTGGATGAACCCCAGCTTTCAAGGCGCGAATAGCCTCATCGGCATCCGCTATCATATCCACTCCAAGCGGGCAGAAAAAATACCGGTAAAGCGCTCGCTGCGGATAATTCTGGGCAATATTTTCAAGGTTAACCCATTTGGACACTCGTGCCTGCATCCACGTACCATTGTTTCGACCGTAGGCATAAGTTCTTTTTTCCGCAGTCTGGCAACGGATGCCCTCATAGCTCACATTCATGGCGCCCGACGGTGATTTGGTCACGAGGGTAAAACGCACCACCGCGTCCTCTCCCAGAGAGATGGATGGCGCATCCACGTAATGCGAATTGTCGCTCGCCGGACCGGCATCGAATTTCAGGAGGTTTTCAGTCTGGGGGTAAGGCGGCAGTTCCGCCTGTATCTCGACCCAGGGTTTTTCATTATCAAACTCGTAGTCCACCCCTTTTTTCTGGGCATACGCGATCGGGACCATAATGGCAACCGAGCACAGCAGTAAAAAGCTCTTCAGAAGGCTCTTCATTATGCAACGGTATTCGAAGCGAGGTCGCCGATCAAGGAATCTTTCACCGGCCCCGTTATCGGCCCCGATGACACATCATAAGCGGGATGATCGATACCCATGCTCAAGGAGGCATTCTGGCGTAGCGCGGCAATCATGTCCGAATTTAGCTCAAAACGCAGAAAATGCACTGATGAGGTCTTTTCCCCGGTTTGGCGGTCCATATCCTCATCGGCAATAGCATAAACCGGATCATGAGCGTCAACTTTTACCCAGACTCTATCCTGTATTCCGATCAATTCCCTTAACCGCGCAGCGCGCTCCACCGGGTCGGGAAATTCAATCATCATGGTTGCTTTCCAGTTGGCGCCATCGGGAACCAGGGGGTCGTACGCTTCCAGCTCCTCCTGTATGCCCGCTTCATCAAAAATCCTTTCCGCCCGGAGCATTTCCTGAATCTGATACCGTATCGTCAGCTCATCCTCAAAAATGAGCGTTACATTTTCCCCGAGATGGATCTTGCGGTTTTTTTTGTGGGCCATAACGTGAGCACGGAAATCCTGCCGTGCTTTGGCGTAGGCCTCAAGGGTCAACAGGCTATCGCGGCTAATTCCTGGCATATTCCTGGCATTTTTTTAATGTGATTGCATAAGGTTGCATAAGGTTACATAAGGCAGGGTTTGAATAGGCGGAGTTTGAATATCATTCAGCCAGACCATAAGCGATGCGCATGAGAGTCAGCGGATGCTGTTTCTGAGCGTTGGTAGTGCCTGTAGCATCCATTCCCTGCTTGATATGGCGGGCGGCAATGGCGCAATCGGAGCTGATGTAGTCTGGGGCGGACGCCGCCATCTGCTTGAAAACCGGTCTGCCGATCTTCATTGATTCGGCAAAATGCTCGGTCTTGACTCCCCAGGTGCCATCATGACCGGAGCAGCGCTCCACCACGTTCACTTTGGTTCCCGGTACCAGTTGCAGCATTTCCCGGGTTTTCTGCCCGATATTCTGCACCCGCAAATGGCAGGGGATATGATAGGAAACGTTGCCTAGAGGCTGTGTAAAGTCGGTTTTCAATAACCTGTCCCGGTGCCGCAACATCAGGTACTCGAACGGATCGAACATCGCCTCCGCCACAGCCTTCACATCTTCATCCCCGGGAAACATGAGCGGCAATTCCTGCTTGTACATGAGGGTGCATGATGGCACAGCGGTTAGTATCGCATACCCTTCTTTCGCCAGTTTCACTAAAGGAGGAATATTCCTCGTCTTAAGCTCCTTTACTGCCGGCAGATCACCCAGTTCCAGCTTCGGCATGCCGCAGCAAGCCTCTTTTTCCACCAGCCGCACCGGAATCTCGTTGTGATCCAGTATTTTCAATAAATCGTGACCAATGCCCGGTTCATTGTAATTGATGTAGCAGGTGGCATAGATCGCCACCTTGCCCGGTGTTCGGGCGCCGTCGCGAACCTCGTGAGAAGAATTGGGTCGTGCATTAGGGCGAAATTTATGGCTGTCATACTCGGGCAATTTCCGCTCGGCATGGATACCCAGCATGCTGTCCATCAGCTTGCGCGCCGCTGGCGCTTTATTTACGGCATTGACTGTCTGCGCAACCACGGGAATACTCGCCAGCTTGCCTACGGCGTCAGTACTCGAGAGCAATTTATCGCGGAAACGGATATCCCCTTTTTTGTGCTTGACCGCCTTGGCGCGCAGCATGAGATGCGGAAAATCGACATTCCAGGGGTGGGGTGGAACATAAGGGCACTTCGTCATGAAGCACATATCGCAGAGGTAGCAGCGATCGACCACCTCCCAGAATTTTTGCTTTTCGACTCCATCCAGCTCGCCGGTGGACCCCTCGTCTATCAGGTCGAACAAGCTGGGAAATGCTGTGCACAGATTGACGCAGCGGCGGCAGCCGTGGCAGATATCGAATACACGCTCCATCTCGGCGAACAGCTTTGGTTCGTCGTAAAAATCGGGATTTTCCCAATCGAGCGGATGACGTTTTGGAGCCTCAAGGCTGCCTTCTCGGGTGGTCATGCTTTAAGTGAAAATCAGATGAGGAATAAAACCGAAACTAATAAAACTTCAGGATGAGTGGGCTGGACGGACCGGTCAGAACGGCGCCGGCCCGGACCATGCGTTATTTCGCCCGAGAAATGTTACCGAGAAATGTTATTCAGCCAGATTGTCGAGGGCCTTCTGGAAGCGGTTGGCATGAGAGCGCTCAGCCTTCGCCAATGTTTCAAACCAGTCGGCGATTTCATCAAAACCTTCTTCCCGCGCGGACTTGGCCATGCCCGGATACATATCGGTGTATTCATGAGTTTCACCGGCGATGGCTGCATGGAGATTTTCCCGCGATGAGCCGATCGGCAGGCCGGTAGCCGGGTCGCCACTCGCTTCGAGATACTCCAGATGACCATGGGCAGGGCCGGTTTCGCCTTCCGCCGTGGAACGGAATACTACCGCCACATCATTTTGGCCTTCGATATCCGCTTTATTTGCAAAGTAGAGGTAGCGGCGGTTCGCCTGAGATTCCCCGGCAAAAGCCGCTTTCAGATTTCCTTCCGTTTTCGATCCCTTAAGTTCCATTACTCTCTCCTGTGGTTAATGGTTATAGTGAAATATTTTAAGATATTCGAAGCCGAATACTCAATCGTATGAATCATGCATGCGTTGACATGAACTGGCCGCGAAGGTTAATCAGGCCAAAACCGAACCGTAGGAGACTATCGAAGGGGGCATGGCTTGTCAACCACGTCCGGTGGAGCGTTTACCCTACGTAAACACGAACTCTATCTCTGTATTTTTCCCCCTACGCAACCCAAGCTACCGATACTTATGACTTATGCAGAGCAGTAGGTCGGGTTAGCGCAGCGTAACCCGACGAAGCATTCATGTAACCAGATTTTGCGGCCTTCCCGCCACCCAGGCTTCGACATTATCGATCAGTTGATCCGCAAGTACCTGCATCGCCTCATCCGAAGCCCACGCGATGTGGGGAGTCAGGATGAAATTGGGGCGACGCAGGTCGAGCAAGGGATTGCCATTTATCGGCGGCTCCTCGGTGAGCACGTCAAAACCGGCCCCAGCAATCAAACCTTCATCCAGCGCCTGAACCAGTGCCATCTCATTGACCAACCCACCCCGCGCCGTATTGATCAGCAGGGCGCTGCGCTTCATCTTGCGCAGTTGGTCAATGCCGATCATATTCTGCGTGGCGGGTGTTAGCGGACAATGCAGGGAGAGAACATCCGATTCGGCTAGCACCTGATCCAATGGTGTAAGCACGACCTCTTTCTTTTTGGGCGAGTCATGATAGGCAAACAGTACTCGCATTCCAAAACCCCGTGCAATTGCGGCAGTGCTCTGCCCAATCGCACCTTCGCCGATTATGCCCATGGTGGAACCGGACAGTTCGCTCATATGATGGGTGAACAGACAGAATTGCTCCGATTTCTGCCAAGCTCCCTGTTCGATTTCGCGCCGATAGGCCAGCAAATTCCGACGTAGTGCAAGCATCAGCGCAAACACATGCTCCGGCACAGTATGGATGGCATAATTGCGGATATTCGCCACCGCAATACCGCGCTTGCGGCAAGCTGCGATATCGATACCGTTATATCCGGTTGCGGAAATTGCCACCATTTTCAGCTTGGGCAGTTGCGCAAGCGTTTCATTACTCAATTGCACTTTGTTGATGATCGCTATGGTGGCATGGCGCAGGCGCGGCACTATCTGATCGGACGGCGTGTGAGCATATTCCTCGTATGCATGCTCG
Organism: Nitrosospira sp.; assembly: GCA_035493655.1. Lineage (GTDB taxonomy): Bacteria > Pseudomonadota > Gammaproteobacteria > Burkholderiales > Nitrosomonadaceae > Nitrosospira. The sequence goes on along the minus strand of DATJHX010000081.1, from coordinate 6,817 downwards.
AATCTCGGCCGGCGCACATGCGCCTTGAGCGAATCCCGCTCCAGAAAAACTACGTGATGGCTCATGCTCACTCGCTCCTTTCAACCGGTAACATAAACGATGCAAAAACAGACACGTAAGCGATGCGTAAACAATGTACCCCGAGATGTAAAACGAGAGTTTACTTCCCTCAGCGCCGGGTGCAACTGTTTCAGCAGAAGCACGAACCCAGTTCAGGTGCGATTCATCCTTGCTGAAAACAGGCTTGCAGAAATAATCATCGCCCCGCCAATCCACTCCCTCAACGTCATGACCTCATCCGTCAGAAAATATGCTGCCACGGCCGCGGCCACCAGCTCGAACAACATGATAACGATGGCCCGATTCGCGGGCACATGCGTCAACCCATATTGCATCACAAGGCTCAGGCCAAATACGATGAGTCCCACTCCCGCCAGAAGCAGATATGCGCCAGCCGAAATATCAGTCAAAACTGGCAACTCACGCAGGATCAGGCTATAACCAGCCGCTGTCAGCGCCACACCTATCCATACGGCCAGCGACTTCAACTGGATATCATGGGTCTGGTCCCTGCGGCTCAGCACGTTGGACAGTGCAAACATAAAGCCCGCCGATAATCCCATCCAATCGCTATAGGTGGACGGCAGTGAAAATCCGCTTTCAGGCTGCCACAGCATTATCACCGCGCCGGTCAGTGAAAGGGCAATGACCAGATACCCGTGCAGGCTTAATTGCTCGTTCAGCAAAAGGCGCGCGAATAGAATAGTCCATAGCGGCGCGAGATAAAACAGCAGCAACACGCGCATGACTTCGCCATGAACGACACCCAGTACGTACGCGAGATTCGCCCAGCCTGCAGACAACCCGATGCATAACAGTAAATGGGATTGACCGTCGAATATGAGGGATTTGCGCAGGCGATTGCGAAATACGGCCAGCCCCATAAACATGGCCATAGCGTATGTGATTGCCGTTGCAATCGGTCCATGTACCTGGGCCTGCTCCAGAATACGATAGGGATACCAGAGCAGGCCCCAGATGATGGCGCCGGCGAGCAAGGCTGCGACAGGCATAGGGTTTCCGGTATTTTGCTTATTTTGTTTGGTCAGCAAGCGCCCGCCCTTTATAATTCCAAGCTCGATCGAGTAGCTTACCTTGTAAAAATAGCGATTTCCTGTCAACAGTCGTTATCTATTAAGGGCGCCTCTATAAATTTAAAGTTCTAAGTGAGCTCGTTTGGCAACTGAGGGCGTGAAAGAAATTTTGGCGCGCCGCATGTTTTTGATATGTAAGCGATTAAATTTCTTGAACAACCAGTATCACAACGAAATTTGGATTTATAGAGGTGTCCTAAATTGAATCCCAACCTTGATCGGCTCCAGCCTTATCCATTCCAGAAGCTCAACAAGCTGTTCGAAGACATAACGCCAAACCGGTCTTATCTCCCGATCAGCCTGCACATTGGGGAGCCCAAGCATGCGACACCGGAGCTCATCCGTAATGCGCTGACAGCCAACCTTTCCGCAATGGCCCATTATCCCACCACACTTGGGGCCGGGTCGCTGCGCGCGAGTATCGCCAAATGGCTGAAGCGGCGTTATCGCCTGCCTGCCATTGATCCCGACGCACAGATTATCCCTGTTAACGGCAGCCGCGAAGCGCTGTTCTCGATTGCCCAGGCGGTGATTGACCCCTCCCGCCTGCACCCCGGCGTGGTGTGCCCGAATCCTTTCTATCAGATCTACGAAGGCGCGGCCTTGCTCGCAGGTGCTACGCCTCATTTCCTCAATACGCTGCCGGAGAATAACTTTGCACTTGACTATGCACAGTTGCCCGGAGAGGTCTGGTCGCACACGCAACTCGTGTATGTCTGCACGCCTGGGAATCCCACCGGCAGGGTCATGTCGATGGATGAATGGCAGCGATTATTCGAGCTATCAGACCGCCACGAGTTTGTCATTGTTTCGGATGAATGTTATGCCGAGATCTATTTCGACGAGGCCGCTCCCCCCCTCGGTGCGCTTGAAGCCGCGCATCATCTCGGCCGAGAAGGCTTCCCCCGGCTGGTTGCCCTCAGCAGCCTGTCGAAAAGATCCAATGTACCGGGCATGCGTTCCGGGTTCGCCGCGGGCGACGCCGCGATACTCGAAAAATTCCTGCTCTACCGAACCTACCACGGCAGCGCAATGAATCCGGCGGTACAAGCCGCGAGCGAGGCAGCCTGGAGCGATGAAGCGCACGTCATCGAGAACCGCCGCATGTACCGGGAGAAATTCGCCGCGGTCACGGAATTGCTGAAGAATACTCTCCCAGCACCCATGCCGGACGCGGCCTTTTATTTATGGATAAAAACTCCGGTGACCGATGTCGAGTTCACCCGCCAGCTTTATCGCGATTATAATGTGACGGTTTTGCCCGGCAGTTACCTCGGGAGATATGCAGACGGAATTAATCCTGGCGAGGATTTCATTCGGATCGCGCTGGTTGCGCCGCTGGCCGAATGTATCGAGGCTGCCGGACGCATCTCGATACTGACATCCCGCTTGAATTAGCAGTAAATTAGCAGTAAAGCGATTTAAGAATTTGCGGTTTGAGAATCTGACTGCAACATAGTGTAGTCAGGAAAAAGAGAAAAAGGAAAAACATGGATCAGCTCCAAAATACGATAGAAGAAGCATTCGAACGCCGTGCCGGGATTACCCCTCGCAATGTCGAAGCCAAACTCAAGGAATCTGTTGCGCAGGTGCTGGAAATGCTCGACAGCGGTAAATTGCGCGTAGCGGACAAGGTCAACGGTGAATGGAAAACGCATCAATGGATCAAAAAAGCTGTCCTGTTATCCTTCCGTATCGAAGACAACAGTTTTATCAAGGGCGGTTTTTCCAATTATTTCGATAAAGTGCCCTCCAAGTTTGCAGATTACAGTTCCAAGGACTTCCGCAACGGAGGGTTTCGCGTGGTGCCGCCTGCCGCAGTCCGCAAGGGTGCCTTTATCGCCAGCAATGTCGTGCTGATGCCCTCTTACGTGAACATCGGCGCTTACGTCGATGAAGGCACCATGGTGGATACCTGGGCCACAGTCGGTTCCTGTGCCCAGGTTGGCAAGAACGTGCATTTGTCCGGTGGAGTAGGCATAGGCGGCGTGCTAGAGCCGGTTCAGGCAAATCCCACCATTATCGAGGACAACTGCTTTATCGGCGCGCGCTCCGAGATCGTTGAAGGCGTTATCGTCGGCGAGAATTCCGTCATTTCGATGGGCGTATATATCGGCCAGAGCACCAAAATTTATAACCGCGAAACCGGTGAAGTCAGCTATGGGCGAATCCCGTCAGGCTCGGTAGTGGTTTCCGGCAGCCTTCCGTCGGTGGACGGAAAATACAGTCTTTACTGCGCGGTAATCGTTAAGCAGGTGGATGCCAAAACCCGGGCAAAAACGGGCATCAACGAGTTGCTGCGTGGAATATAAGCTGGTGAGCACTCATCATTACCACAGCAGCATTCATTCCACCCGGTGCGCATATTATTTATCCGGCAAGAAACCGTCATGATTTTAGTCATTCCGAGCTTGACTCGAACCGATTATTGCGAAGCTCCAGCCGACTAGTGTGCGTTGCACTCATGGATGCCCGCTTCCGCGGGCATCACGTGATATGTGTAGGCCTGCCCGCCAGAACAATAGTCAACCATTAGTACAGATTCAATTTTTCGCTCATCCGGATTTTCAGGAAAATAGCTTATGCAAAATGACACGCTGGCCCTCGCCCAGGAGCTGATTGCCTGCCGCTCCCTGACTCCATTCGACAACGGTTGCCAGGACATACTGATCGAGCGATTGAAAAAAATGGGCTTTGCCATTGAAAAAATACGCTGCGGCGAGGTGGATAATCTGTGGGCGCGTCGGGGAACGAATACTCCTCTGCTGTGCTTCGCCGGCCATACCGACGTGGTGCCGACCGGCCCGCTGGAAAAATGGGAAAGCGATCCCTTCATACCGGAAGCTCGCGATGGCAGGCTCTATGGACGGGGTGCGGCGGACATGAAAGGGTCATTGGCGGCTTTTATTACGGCGATTGAAGCTTTTGTTGCCGATTACCCCAGCCACGGCGGCTCTATTGCCCTGCTTGTCACATCGGATGAGGAAGGCGTTGCCATAGATGGCACCGTCCGGGTGGTGGAAGCGCTCAAAGCGCGCAATGAGCGGATTGATTATTGCATTGTGGGTGAGCCGACTTGTGTGGACAAGCTTGGCGATACGATCAAAAACGGCAGACGCGGCTCCCTGTCCGGAACTCTGATGGTGAAGGGTATCCAGGGCCATATCGCTTATCCTCATCTGGCTAAAAATCCCGTACACCTGGCAGCCCCTGCCATTGCGGAATTGGCACAAACCAAATGGGATAACGGCAATGAATATTTTCCGCCTACCACCTGGCAGATTTCCAATATCAACGGCGGTACCGGCGCCGCCAATGTCATTCCTGGAGAAGTCACGATCCTTTTCAATTTCCGTTTCTCCACCGCCAGCACGGTTGAATCGCTGCAAGATCGAGTTCACCAGATTCTTGAGCGGCACGGCCTCGATTATGATCTGAGGTGGGAACTCTCGGGCAAACCCTACCTCACCCCAAGAGGTGATCTGGTGGAAGCGATAAGCGGTGCCATTAAAAAAATAACTGAGATTGAGCCGCAGCTTTCCACTTCCGGCGGTACTTCCGACGGACGCTTCATCGCCGATATCTGCCCTCAGGTCGTGGAGATGGGCCCGCGCAATGCTACGATTCACAAGATTAACGAATATGTGGAAGTCAAAGACCTGGAGCAACTCCCGCAAATTTACCGGCTGACCATGGAAAGCCTGCTGCTGCGGTAACTATCAAGGACGCTGGCGGTATGCCAGAGTTGAAGTACATCGCGCTTTTTTCAAGGATTTAATTTCCATCCTCAACCGGCTGTTCCCCGCCTTCAGCCAATGGGCAAGGCCATCAGTATTACTGATGCGCTATAATGCCTGCTTTTTTTGTGCTTCGATAAATGCCATCTCTGGAAGGAAGCGACCTGGCCTGCGTGCGCGGCGATCGTCAGCTATTTAAAAACGTCAATTTCTCTCTTCAGGCGGGTGGGCTCATGCAGGTTCAAGGCCCGAATGGCAGCGGAAAAACCAGCCTTCTGCGCATGCTCTGCGGCCTCGCGACCCCTGCCCATGGGGAAATTCGCTGGGATGGTTCCGAAATACGCTCCCTCAGGGGAGGAGGAGCTTATTTTGGAACCATGACGTATCTTGGCCATGCAAGCGGCGTCAAGGATGACCTGACCGCCATTGAGAATCTGCGCATTTCCAGTGCACTCTCAGGCGTTGAAATCGACGAAAAAAAAGCGCATGAAGCCTTGCAGCATATGGGATTGGGAGGCCGTGAACTGTTGCCGGCCAAGGTATTGTCGCAAGGGCAGCGACGCAGGGTTACGTTGGCGCGTCTATTGGTATGTGGAACAGTATTGTGGATATTGGACGAGCCACTGACCGCCCTGGATGTGGCGGCGGTAAAACTGGTGCAAGGTCTGCTGGAGCAGCATCTGGGCCAGGGTGGCATGATAGTGATGACAACGCATCAGGAGATTGAGATAGCCGCCATTGCAACCCAGCGGTTGCAACTCGCCTGATATGTTCCTCTGGATAATTCGCCGCGACCTTCTGCTCGCAATGCGGCGGCGAGCGGATGTCTTGACCACACTTTTCTTTTTCATCATCGTAGTGAGCCTGTTTCCCCTCGGCGTAGGCCCCGAAATGAATATGCTCCGGGTCATGGCTCCAGGCGTGGTATGGGTAGCTGCTCTGCTGGCCTCGATGCTGTCCCTGGGGCGCATGTTTTCCGGCGATCATGTGGATGGCACACTGGAACAGATGCTGATCTCGCCTCAATCGCTTTCCCTGCTGGTATTGGGAAAAGCACTGGCCCACTGGCTGGTAACCGGTGTACCGCTGGTACTGATGGCTCCGGTTCTGGGCATACAATATGATCTGCCGGCGGATGCACTGCTGGTGTTGACCGCCTCCCTGTTGCTCGGAACACCGGTTTTAAGCCTTATTGGCGCTATCGGTGCCGCACTGACGCTGGGATTGCGCGGTGGCGGCGTCCTGGTTTCACTATTGGTTTTACCGCTGTATATACCAGTCCTGATTTTCGGTGCGGGTGCGGTGGAAGCGAGCACAGCGGGACTGGGAGCCGGCGCCCATATGTCACTGCTGGGTGCTTTTCTGCTGGCTTCGCTGGTATTGGCGCCCTGGACGGCCGCCCTATCGTTGCGGATTTCAATGGAATGATGACTATTTGCGCTGTGGTTTGGTGTATGGGGTCTTGTTTAAAGCGGCGAGGGACAATCCTCATACTGAATTGATAAGCCATATACAGCCCCGGCTAGAGATAGTATTTCCGTTTCTTGCTGATAATGACAGCAACCCAAAAATAAAGGAGCGCTTCAAGGATCAAGGAAATAACTCGACAATTAAGCCCGACATCGAGAGGCTTTTAGTTGCGTAAGCTTCCCCATCAAGTAGACAGATTAGAAGTAGAATTTTTCCCTGCGAGCAATCGCTCACGGAACACAGCCGGGGGCAGGCTTCCCAGCGCGTTCTGGGGGCGTTCTTCGTTATAGCTTTGTAGCCAGTGATGCGTGATTTCTCGTACTTCCTCAAGCGACGTGAATAACCAGCCATGAGTACCTCGGTCCGGTACGATCGGTTGAAGCGCTCGATGAAAGCGTTTTGATTCGGCTTGCCGGGCTGAATAAAGCGTAGCTCGATATCCTTGCTTTTGCACCA
>DATJHX010000080.1:0-4986 GCA_035493655.1 Nitrosospira sp. | reverse complement strand
CTCACCGCCAAATTTCTTCGCCAATACCATTGTGATCGCCGCTGTCAATGTGGTCTTGCCATGATCCACATGCCCTATCGTCCCAACGTTCACGTGCGGCTTCGTCCGCTCAAATTTACTCTTCGCCATGATGGATCCTTTACGTGATAACAGTTATTTCTTATTGATGATTGCTTCAGCCACACTTCTCGGTGCTTCAGAGTAATGCTTGAATTCCATGGTGTAGGTCGCACGGCCCTGAGTTGCAGAGCGCAATGAAGTCGAGTAGCCGAACATTTCCGCTAACGGAACCTCGGCACGTATCACCTTGAGGCCGGGCAAGTCGTCCATACCCTGGATCATACCGCGGCGGGAAGATAAATCTCCTACCACATTTCCCATGAAGTCCGCAGGCGTTTCCACCTCGACCGACATCATCGGCTCCAGCAATACCGGACTTGCCTTGCGCATGCCATCCTTGAAAGCAATGGATGACGCCATCTTGAAGGCGTTTTCATTGGAATCGACATCATGGTAGGAACCATCAAAAAGCGTCACTTTGACATCCACTACCGGAAAACCAGCCAATACCCCATTTGGGAGTGTCTCTAGCAGACCTTTTTCCACCGCCGGGATATATTCGCGAGGTACGGTTCCACCCTTGATAGCATCGACAAACTCGAAACCTTTACCTGCCTCATTCGGCTCCATCTTGAGCCAGACATGACCATATTGCCCACGCCCGCCCGACTGCTTGATGAACTTGCCTTCGATCTCCACTTGTTTTTTGATTGCTTCGCGATAAGCCACTTGCGGAGCGCCCACATTGGCTTCCACTCCGAATTCCCGCTTCATCCGGTCTACAATAATTTCGAGATGCAGTTCACCCATACCGGAAATGATGGTCTGACCCGATTCTTCATCGGTACGAACACGGAAAGAAGGATCCTCCTGCGCCAAGCGGTTCAAGGCGATACCCATCTTTTCCTGGTCGAGCTTTGTTTTAGGCTCCACCGCGACGTGGATTACCGGCTCGGGAAAAGACATGCGCTCCAGCGTAATAATCTGAGCAGGATCGCACAGCGTATCGCCCGTAATAGCCTCTTTCAGACCGACAGCAGCCGCGATGTCGCCTGCACGGACCTCTTTGATTTCCTCACGTTGGTTTGCGTGCATCTGCAGCAACCTGCCGATCCTTTCCTTTCTTCCCTTTACAGGGTTGTAAATCGTGTCGCCGGAACTCACTACTCCCGAGTACACCCGGAAAAAGATCAGTTGGCCCACGTACGGATCGGTGGCTATCTTGAACGCCAGCCCGGCGAAGGGCTCTTCGTCGCTCGCGTGACGCTCGCCAGGTTCTCCATTTTCCTTCTCGCCATTGATTGCCTTAATATCCACAGGCGAAGGCAAATAGTCCAGCACGGCGTCCAGCATCGCCTGCACGCCCTTGTTCTTGAATGCTGAACCGCAAAGCATGGGCACGATCTCGTTGCTGATGGTACGAATGCGCAGACCGCCTTTGATGTCATCGATAGATAAATCGCCTTCCTCAAGATATTTATCCATCAACTCTTCGTTCGCTTCGGCAGCGGTTTCAACCATTTTCTCGCGCCAATGCTTTGCATCTTCGATCATGTTGGCCGGAATGTCGCGTTCCTCGAACCTCATCCCCTGGCTGGCGTCATCCCAATAGATGGCCTTCATCTTGATCAGATCGATGACACCCTCGAATTTGTCCTCGGCGCCTATGGGCAATTGTACCGGTACCGGAAGGGCTTTCAGGCGCGCTTGTATCTGTTCATAAACACGCATGAAGTTAGCGCCTGCGCGGTCCATCTTGTTGACAAAAGCAAGCCGCGGTACCTTATATTTGTTTGCCTGGCGCCATACTGTCTCGGTCTGGGGTTGAACCCCACCCACCGCACAAAATACCGTGCAGGCGCCGTCGAGTACGCGCAGCGAGCGCTCTACCTCGATGGTGAAATCCACGTGGCCAGGTGTATCGATAATATTGATACGATGAGACGGATAATTATTTTCCATCCCTTTCCAGAAGCATGTGGTGGCAGCAGAAGTAATAGTAATACCCCGCTCCTGCTCCTGCTCCATCCAATCCATCGTGGCTGCGCCATCGTGGACTTCGCCAAGCTTGTGCGATACACCGGTATAAAATAATATACGTTCAGTGGTCGTGGTTTTGCCGGCATCTATATGTGCCATCACGCCAATATTGCGATAACGCTCAATAGGTGTCTTTCTCGCCACAGTTTTTAAGCCTTAAAATTTGAACAATTGAAAGAGTCGCTTATCAGAAAGAGTCGCTTATCAACTCGACAACTCGATCAATAACATCAATAATTACCGTTAAAACCGGTAGTGCGCAAAAGCCTTGTTGGCTTCGGCCATGCGGTGAACTTCCTCGCGTTTCTTGACAGCGCCGCCCCGACCTTCGGCTGCCTCTGCTAATTCACCCGCCAGCCGGGCACCCATCGATTTTTCGGCCCGTTTTCGCGCAGCATCACGCAACCAGCGCATCGCCAGGGCATTACGCCGAATCGATCGCACCTCTACCGGAACCTGATAGTTTGCGCCGCCAACGCGCCGGCTTTTTACTTCCACCATTGGCCGGACGTTAGAAAGCGCCTGTGTGAATACCTCGACTGGATCCTTGCCCGTTCGCTTCTGAATTTGATCCATTGCGCCGTAAATGATTCGCTCCGCCACAGATTTTTTACCCCGCGTCATCAGGACATTGACGAACTTGGCCACTTCAGTATTATGGTATTTAGGGTCAGGCAAAATTTCACGTTTCGGCACTTCTCTGCGTCTTGGCATTTTTTTAACCTTGATTTAACTGTTCAGCTCAGCTTCGGTTATTCAGTTGATATTAAAATTTGAATATCAGTATAAAGTCTGGCGTACAACCTGCTCCCTAAGCCGCTTTCGGCCGTTTCGCCCCGTATTTGGAACGTGCCTGCTTGCGATCCTTCACGCCTGCAGTGTCCAGGCTACCGCGCACTGTGTGATAGCGAACACCCGGCAAATCCTTAACGCGGCCACCACGGATCAATACTACCGAGTGTTCCTGCAGATTGTGGCCCTCTCCACCTATGTAGCTCGACACCTCAAAACCATTCGTCAGACGAACCCGCGCCACCTTTCGTAACGCCGAATTCGGTTTCTTCGGTGTAGTGGTATAAACCCGCGTACAAACTCCTCGCTTTTGAGGGCTGTTTCCTAACGCTGGAACCTTACTCTTTACGCGCCTTGCAGCTCGAGGTTTACGTACTAACTGACTGATTGTCGGCATGTTATTCCTTAAAAAAACAGGACTGAAGGTGAAGTTGTCCCGCTGCCAGTGATGTCGCGGTTTGCCCACGCGATAGATGCTGCATGTTTGACCGGGGGGCAGAAAAAAGACTGCGAATTTTATGGGGTTTACATAGTCCTGTCAAGACAGGACTTCATCTCGAATAAGCCGAGTCGCGTCATTAAATGTAAAAGTTCGGGCACAAGCTGTTCGGGAAAAGCGATCCAGTTAAATAGCAAATCAGTTAGCAGCATAATTTATAAACTGAGTTATAAACTAAGCCATGAAAAACCGAGCCATGAACCGAGCCGTAACCGAGCGGCTGTAACGAAAGCCGGTCGAGCGAATCAGCGAAATGAGAGCATGATTAAATCGGCAGGTATCTCCGGCGCACCATATGCTCATGTACCTGGGAAGAACGGCCAGTACCAGTCACCAGTACCAGTCATGTGGAACGCCTAACCAACAGCGGCGCGGCTCTCCCGGCGCTTCGCGGTAAGCGCATGATTACCCAGCTTCTTCAGTACTTCCCACGCCGGTCCTGGGAATTTGTGCAGTTTCACCATCACATCCTCCAGCGCTTCGAGGAACCAATCCACATCCGCTTCACTGATATTCAAGGGCGGAAGTAATTTTATGATAGGCATGGCGTGACCCGCCACCTGTGTAAGGATGTGGTGATCATCCAGAAGCGGAAGAACTATTGCCTGGGCAAAGAGATTTTCATCCATCTTATTGACCATGGCCCAAGCCGCCCTGAGCGACATCGATTCGGGCGGCCCAAACTCGATGGCGATTATCAGGCCGCGCTGACGCACTCCCTTCAGGAATTCAAAGCGCGGCACCATTGCTTCAATTCCGGTGCGAAAGCGTGCGCCGAGTTCGAGAGCGCGCTCGGGAAGTTTTTCATCGTCCAGAACGCTAAGGGATGCCAATGCGGCCGCCATGGCCATGTTACCCATACCGAACGTGGATGCGTGCACGATCGCTCGGTGCATGCCGTCATAGACGCTATCGTATATTGCCCGCCGGGTAATCGTCGCTCCCACTGGAATATAACCGCCCGAAAGCGCTTTCGAAAGACAGATAACGTCCGGCTGCAAACCCTCGATCCAGTGGCTGGCCAGAAAGCGGCCTGTACGTCCCATGCCAGTCTGGACTTCATCGCAGATCATCAGTGTGCCAAATTTCCGGCACAGGTTCTGGGCGCCCAGAAGATACTCATCACTGGCGATATTGACGCCCTTGCCCTGAATAGGCTCGAAGACGAAGGCAGCAACATCCCCCTTGATAAGCCGTGCCTCAAGAGCCCGCAGGTCGCCAAGCTTCACTTCTGAGCTATCCGGAAGCATCGGATCGAAACCTCTGCGGAAACTTGCTTCTCCATTCAGTGATAGCGATCCCATGGTCAGGCCATGAAAGGCTTTCGCAAGATGAATCGTAGTAGGCCGGCCAGTATGTGCGCGAGCAAACTTGATCGCCGCCTCGATGGCTTCGGTTCCCGAATTGCTGAAGTAAACCATATCCAGGCCAGGCAGCATGCGCTTCACCAGTTCACGCGCCAGCACGGCAGCTAGGGGAGGAGCATCGAATCCCACCCATCCCGGAAAATCGGAGTCCAAAACCTGTTGCAAAGCGTTGCGGATAGCGGGATGACGGCGGCCGAAATTGAAAACACCCCAATTGGTTAGAAAATC
>DATJHX010000079.1:0-6689 GCA_035493655.1 Nitrosospira sp. | reverse complement strand
GCGTCATCAGCAGTGCATTCCAATGCACTGCTCATAATTTCCCGGGGATTAAACGTATCTCGGCTAAACGTATTTCACATCCAGAATTTCGTATTCCCTGACGCCGCCAGGGGCGATAACTTCCGCCACATCTCCGGGATACTTGCCTATCAGGGCGCGAGAAATCGGAGAACTGATGGAAATCTTTCCCTCCTTGATATCCGCCTCATCATCGCCCACGATCTGGTAAGTCACGGTCGTGGCGCTGGTGATGTCTTCCAGATCAATGGTCGCGCCAAAGACGCACGCCCCATCAGCGTCCAGCAACGCGGGATCTATGATCTGGGCATTGGCAAGCTTGCTTTCCAATTCGGCAATGCGTCCTTCGATAAAACCCTGCCTGTCCTTGGCAGCTTCGTATTCAGCATTCTCGGAAAGATCACCATGAGCGCGGGCTTCCGCGATAGCTGCGATTACAGCAGGACGCTGCACGGTTTTGAGTTCATGCAATTCGGCGCGAAGCTTTTCCGCTCCGACTACTGTCAATGGAATTGTACTCATAATACTTTTACTACCATTTATTTTTTTAAAGTCAATCTCGCTGGTGAAACCGTTCTCAGGAAACAGTCCGGCATCCCGCGGCTGCCATCGATCCATGTAGCTCCTGTAAACTGTATGGACGCAGTTCCTGCATGCTCGCCATTCCGATACAGGCAGCCCGAGCGCCCGCAAGCGTAGTGTAATACGTTACCCGTGCCTGCAGCACGGCGTGCCGGATGGAGTAAGAATCATGCACTGCGCTCCGCTTATCCTCGACAGTGTTAATGATCAAATCCATCTCGCCATTCTTGATCATATCGACGATATGCGGGCGCCCTTCGGACATTTTGTTCACAGGCGTCACGGTCAACCCCACCTCGCTCAGCACGGCGGCAGTTCCACGCGTAGCATAAAGTGTGAATCCCAGTTGTGCAAGGCTGCGCGCAATCTCGACAATTCGCGGCTTATCCGATCCACGCACGCTTATGAAAACCTTACCCGACCGTGGCAGCTTGACTCCAGCACCCAACTGCGATTTAACAAATGCCTCCGCAAACGTTTGACCCACTCCCATCACTTCTCCCGTCGATTTCATTTCCGGTCCTAGTATTGTGTCCACGCCCGGAAATTTGATAAACGGAAAGACAGCCTCCTTGACAGAATAATATGACGGAATCACTTCTTCAACTACACCCTGCCGGGCAAGCGTAACCCCGGTCATACAACGGGCGGAAATTTTCGCCAGTTGCAATCCTGAGGCCTTGGAGACGAAAGGCACAGTGCGTGAAGCCCTCGGATTGACTTCCAGCACGTAGACGGTTTCGCCCTGTATCGCGAACTGCACGTTCATCAATCCAACCACGTTGAGCGCACGCGCCATTGCCGAGGTCTGGCGGCGCAACTCGTCCTGAAGCGGCGCACAAAGGCTAAAAGGGGGCAGCGAGCAGGCTGAATCACCCGAATGAACACCGGCCTGCTCGATATGTTCCATGATACCGCCAATCAGGACAGCCTCGCCGTCGCATACCGCATCCACATCCACTTCGACGGCATCATTTACAAAACGATCCAGCAGTACCGGGGAATCATGCGAAACCTTGACAGCCTCGTGCATGTAACGTTCCAGTTGGCCCTGCTCATGGATAATTTCCATGGCACGCCCTCCCAGAACATAGCTCGGGCGTACGACAAGCGGATAACCTATTTCCCTGGCGGCGGCGAGCGCGGCTTCGGCGGTGCGCGCGGTACGATTGGGCGGTTGCTTCAGTCCAAGCCGGTGCAGCATTTTCTGAAAACGCTCCCTGTCCTCGGCACAATCGATCATGTCGGGGCTGGTGCCAATAATGGGTACGCCATTGGCTTCCAGATCACGCGCGAGTTTCAGAGGTGTCTGCCCGCCATATTGAACAATGACGCCGAACGGTTTCTCCACCGCCACGATCTCGAGCACATCCTCCAGGGTCAACGGTTCAAAATAAAGCCGATCGGAAGTGTCGTAGTCGGTCGAGACTGTTTCAGGATTGCAATTGACCATAATAGTTTCGAAGCCATCCTCACGCAACGCCAGCGCCGCATGCACGCAGCAGTAATCGAATTCGATACCCTGGCCAATGCGATTGGGGCCGCCGCCCAATACCATTATTTTCTTTCTATCGCTGGGCAGTGCTTCGCATTCCTCCTCATAAGTGGAATACATATAGGCGGTGTGGGTGGCGAATTCGGCCGCACACGTGTCCACTCGCTTGTATACGGGATGTAAACCGAGAGAATGACGCTGGGCGCGGACAGCCGCCTGAGTTGTGTTCATCAGTTTAGCCAGGCGCTGATCGGAAAAACCGCTGCGCTTCAGCTCTCGAAGCTCCTGGAGGTCGAGCGCGTTCAGATCCCTTCCGGCAACGCACCGCTCCTGATTAACCAGGTCTTCGATCTGTGCCAGAAACCAGGGATCGATATGCGTGTGCTCCTGAATCTCATCAAAAGCCATGCCATGGCGAAATGCATCCGCGACGTACCATATACGCTCGGGCCCGGGATCCCCTAGTTCCGCGGCGATCGTTTCCATATCCCCGGTTTTTTCATCCAGGCCATCCGCACCTATTTCCAACCCTCTCAGGGCTTTTTGCAAGGATTCCTGAAATGTGCGTCCAATCGCCATGACCTCGCCTACCGACTTCATCTGGGTAGTAAGACGATCGTCAGCCTGGGGAAATTTCTCAAAAGCGAAACGCGGTACCTTCGTAACCACGTAGTCGATCGCTGGCTCGAACGACGCGGGCATTGCCCCGCCAGTGATGTCATTCCTGAGTTCATCCAGGGTATAACCCACCGCGAGCTTGGCAGCGATCTTGGCAATGGGGAATCCGGTTGCTTTCGAAGCCAGCGCGGAGGAACGGGAGACGCGTGGGTTCATTTCGATGACCAGCATGCGCCCATCCCGTGGATTAATCGCAAACTGGACGTTGGATCCTCCTGTTTCCACGCCGATTTCGCGCAATACGGCGATCGACGCATCGCGCATGATCTGGTATTCCTTGTCAGTCAGCGTTTGCGCGGGCGCCACGGTAATGGAATCACCCGTATGCACGCCCATCGGATCAAGGTTTTCAATCGCGCAAACGATAATGCAATTATCGTTCCTGTCGCGTATGACCTCCATCTCGAATTCTTTCCAGCCAATAACCGATTCCTCGATCAGCAATTCCCGGGTGGGCGAAGCCTCCAGCCCGCGCTCGCAAATATTGAGAAATTCTTCACGGTTGTAGGCAATCCCGCCTCCGCTGCCTCCCAGCGTAAACGACGGCCGGATAATGGCGGGATATCCCACCATGGCCTGTACCTGCAGCGCCTCTTCGAGGCTATGGGCTATAGCGGAACGAGCTGAACCCAAACCAATGCGGCTCATGGCCTGCTTGAATTTTTCGCGGTCTTCAGCCTTGTCGATGGCTTCGCGCGACGCGCCGATCAATTCAACCCCATATTTTTCCAGCACTCCATTCTTTGCCAGATCAAGGGCACAATTCAAAGCGGTCTGTCCGCCCATGGTGGGCAGCAACGCATCAGGCCGCTCGATGTCGATGACCTCCGCTACCATGGACCAGATAATCGGCTCGATATAAGTTACATCTGCCATTTCGGGGTCGGTCATGATGGTCGCCGGATTGGAGTTCACCAAAACAATTCGGTACCCTTCCTCCCGCAAAGCTTTGCACGCCTGGACGCCGGAATAGTCGAACTCGCACGCCTGCCCGATCACAATGGGACCAGCTCCAAGAATGAGGATGCTTTTTATGTCGTGACGCTTAGGCATGACGGTGGCGGAATATCACTATCCTCATACCTCGGTTCTTTGGCGGACTGTCTTCTTCATCGATTCGATGAATTTGTCGAATAAATAATCCATATCGTGCGGGCCCGGGCTCGCTTCAGGGTGCCCCTGAAAGCAGAAAGCATGCTGGCCGGGCAGTTCGAAGCCCTGCAAGCTGCCATCGAATAACGACAGATGCGTAATCTTCGCTTCACTGGGCAGGGAATCGATATCCACGGCAAAACCATGATTCTGGCTGGTGATCAGCACTTTGCCACTGCCCATGTCCTGTACCGGATGGTTGGCGCCGTGGTGGCCAAATTTCATCTTGATGGTTCTTCCGCCGATTGCCAACCCCAACAACTGGTGGCCCATGCAGACCCCGAAAATGGGCATTTTTTTCTGAAGCAATTTTCGGGTGGCAGTAATGGCATAATCGCAAGGCTCGGGATCGCCCGGGCCATTCGAAAGAAATACTCCGTCGGGACTCAATGCCAGAATCTCGTCAGCACTCGTCTGTGCAGGTAAAACGGTGACCCTGCAGTGGCGTTGCGCCAGTTTGCGAAGAATGTTGCTTTTGACTCCGAAATCCAGTGCAACCACATGAAAGGATGGGTCTCCCGGCGCTTGAAATCCCTGGCCTGCCCTCCATTCGCCTTCGGTCCATTCATATGGCTGAGTACAGCTCACGACCTTTGCCAGGTCCATTCCAACCAGCCCCGGAAATTGCCGGGCGCTTTGCAGCGCCTCGGCCTCATCGTTAAAACCTGCCATGATGCAGCCGGATTGGGCCCCCTTTTCCCGCAGGATGCGCGTGAGCTTACGGGTATCTATATCGGCGATCGCTACCACACCCTGGGTTTTTAAATATTCAGGCAATGTCCGAGTCTGTCTCCAATTGCTGGAATGTGGGGGCAGATCACGGATCACCATCCCTGCGGCGTAAACTCGATCGATATTTCCCGATTCGATATCTTCCCCATTGACGCCGGTATTGCCGATATGCGGATAGGTAAACGTGACGATCTGGCGGCAATATGACGGGTCGGTGAGGATTTCCTGATACCCGGTCATGGAAGTATTAAACACCACCTCACCCGTGGTGCTGCCTTCGGCACCAATGGATGAGCCATGAAAAATTGTGCCGTCAGCGAGCGCAAGAACGGCGCGCGGGCGATGCGGGCGTTGCAAAACCGACGACACGGAGAAACTCCTGAGATACCGACAAGAAGATATGGAAAACGGGACAAGTTGCCCTGTCCCGTTTTCATGAATAATGAATTATACGTGCAAACAGCACGTGCTTCAATGAAGCTGTAGAGAGTGTAGAGAACAAATAAAGTGTCCGGGTTTGTAGCACATGATCTGTCCGGTTTTATGCTATTCCAAAGGAGGTACGGCATGAAGCGGACGGAATTGTTACAGGAGATACGGAAGATAAGATGCGTTTTGAAGAGGCATGGCTGGGCGGGGAAAGCGGGCGATTGAGCCGGGAAGAAGCGAGGGCGAGGCTGCTTGGGGTATGTGAACGGACACTTCGCCGCTACCTTAACCGGGGACTCCTTTTCTGAACCGCCGCTGCTGATTTCAGGGACAGGTTACGATTCAACGCGAGAAGCTGTGCCACATTTCCCACACTTCACTTTAATACCATCTTTGTATTTATAACATGTAGCAACTAGAGCTGCCGTACCCCAAGCAAGTTGCCCGCCAGCGCTTTTAGTAGCACTCGTAGCAATCACCAAGGGAAGACCCGCCGGGAGCCCATCCTCAACCATAGTCATGAAGCCAATTTTTTGGGTATGCCCGCATCGGGGACAATCATATTCTTTATCTTCTAAAATCATCCTTTAAATCTCCATTTTGTGACAGTCTTATATAAATTCTGCCGCGACCAGTAAACTCTTATGAAGCGATGCCGCTAAGGGTATAAGTAGAGAATCTATGTCTTTATTCAAATGTAAAAGTCTTTATGGCATTTTACGCAGGTAATTTTCTTTCCATTTACATATTTCAAGACATTTTCACCATAAAAATACGTCCCCAAAACAATACCACCCAATCCACCTGTTAAAGCCGCAGCCATGGTTACGAGTGATGCCTTAAAGAGGTTTCCCGATAATTTTTCGCCAAATTCCTTATCTCGGGATAATTTAATCTCATTAATGCTTCCGCAGGACGTATCTGGACATTTATAATATCTTTTCACAATATAATCTTCTGAATCTAAAGAAATTTTCAATAGAATTTCAGCTAAAGTTGAGATTATCTGTCTAGTTTTAATTATTAAGTATGATAATCAAAGGGTAAAATTGTCAAGATGGACAAGGCCGGCCCTAAGCTTCCTCTCTTTAAGAGACAAGCGAAAAGTAGAACTTTCTACCAGGATTTTGGCTGAAGGTTCAAAATGAAGAGATCGCGATTCCGACTGTGGCAAGATCCTGGCATGGGCATGGGCGCATGTTATCCCATTCCTTATCTTCCACAAATTCGCGCGTCATTTACTCGACTAACGCAATCGAGAGCGAGCATGCGCGGCTATGCAAGATCATCAAGACGTGGGGCTTCCCCCAGTGATGAGGCAGCTACCAAGCTCATCTGGCTAGCATTGCGCAACATGACCACTAATTGGATGTGCCGCCCACGGCTGGAAACAGGCGATGAACCGGTTCTGCATTCTCTACGAAGATCGTTTTAGGCTGATGAGGTAAAATGAGATAAACTTTCCCACCGCCACCCGCTGTTGCTCTATATAAGGGCCTGTGAGCGTCGCCGTGTAAAAGTCTGTGAGCACCTCGCACGCAAAAATTCTGACACTTCTCCATGGAAGAAAAAAAGTTTGCTACGGCTCTTCCGCGCGCATTCA
>DATJHX010000078.1:0-5739 GCA_035493655.1 Nitrosospira sp. | reverse complement strand
CCCACCCCGCTTTTCGCAACGAATGGTGGTATGTGACAGACTGGCTGGAAACTCCCGATAAAAACCACTCGGCTTTCAGATCACCTTTTTCCGCGTGGCTACCGAACACGACGCCGACGATGCTGCAAGACCCACAGGGCTTTTCACGCAAAGGGCCACGACCGGAACAAGCCAGCTATTACTACAGCGAGCCACAGCTACAAGTCACGGGAACGGTGACGCGCAATGGGAAAGGAACAGCCATCAGTGGCATTGCCTGGCTCGACCATGAATGGTCCACGGAGTATCTCGATCCAAATGCAAGCGGATGGGACTGGGTAGGGGCTAATCTCGATGATGGATCGGCCCTGATGGCATTCCAGATACGCGGAAAAGACGGCCGCGCAGTGTGGACCTATGCCGGAATCCGCCACGCTGATGGCCGCTTCACGCTGTTCGAACCGGACCAGGTGAAATTTGAACCCCAGCGCACATGGCGCTCGCCTCATACCGATGCGACCTATCCTGTTTCAATGCGAATTCAAAGCGGCTCGACCATCTGGCTGCTCACCCCGCTCATGGATGATCAGGAGCTAGATTCAAGACAATCGACCGGAGCGGTTTATTGGGAAGGTGCGGTGACCATCACGCGCGATGGCAAACCTGCCGCCCACGGCTATCTGGAATTGACGGGGTATTTTGAACCACTCAAGCTTTGAGTGCGACATTTCGCTACGAGGTACTGGTCAACTTGTCGGATGAGGTCGAAAACGCTCGCTGATTGACAAACGTCTGCCTCAAGATATGGGATGAGCGCCTCAGGCCGCCCGATGAACCACCTCCTGCCAAGTTTCAAATGCCGTACCGGCATTGTCGTCGGCATCGCTGACTTGGCAACGCGTGGCCAGACTTAGCTAGCCGAATCAGCTACCCCACCTGATTAGCAACTCACACCGTAGCTGGTACCACCCATAGCTGTTTTGTAGTTCGAATGGCTTCAGAATGGGCAGCAATATTTCCCTGGGTCTCATTTTAGGGTTTATGTTGAGCCTCGCACGTGCGAAAATTCCTCCATCTCCCATTCCCCGCTTATCGCAGCCACGCCAGCCGCCTTCGCGATTGAGCGTATGGATTTCGTAGGTGCGGTAGCGAACATATTTCTCGCTCAAGGATTGACACAATGCGGTCAGGCCTCAAAACGAGGTCTCTTTTTCGACTGATATGTTTCCGGGTTCCACCGGCTTTTTTATAGGAAGTAAAAATGGCAACGGGCACAGTAAAATGGTTCAATGATTCAAAAGGTTTTGGTTTCATTACCCCTAATGACAGCAGTGAGGATTTATTCGTGCACTTCTCTGCAATCAGCATGTCTGGATTCAAAACCCTCAAAGAAGGTCAACAAGTAACGTTTGAGGTTACGCAGGGCCCGAAGGGCAAGCAGGCATCAAACATCCAATCTGCGTGAGATCTCATGCTGGGGCGGACAAACCGCACCAGCATGTGGTAGTCAATCAGAGATTTTCGCATGTGCGAAAATCTTTCTTCTTACCCACCGCGTTGCACTCCTTGGCATCGTAGACCAAGCTACGACCTGCGTCGTGCGTCTTGTGATCATCCCGATTTTACTAGCACCGCGCTCCCCGGAGGATTTGCTCAGAGGTTCCTTAAGTCACGACGGTTCCTTCGAGCACATCAATAAGCTGAGCCGGAAAGATGCCCAGCCATATAAGCAATAACGCCAGCGCCGCGAGTGTCACACTTTCCCCAAAAGAGGGTGATGCAATCGGCCTCATGACTGGTTGAGTGGTTGCCTGCGAGACCGGCGCAAACATTACCGCGATAATACGCAGGTAATAGAATAGCCCGATGATGCTGCCAACAACCAGCACAATCACAGGTATCCATAACGATGCTTCCACGCCAGCCGTCAATATATAGAACTTGCCAATAAAGCCCATTGTCAGCGGAATTCCGGCCAGCGACAGCAGCATGGCGGTAAACACGCCAGCCAGCCACGGCCTGTGCCAGAATAGACCTGTATAATCCGCAAGCCTGTCGCTATCCCGTTCCGCTACGCCATGGGATTCGCCATCGGATCCATCATTGAATCCGCCGGACAATACCGTTACCACGCCGAACGCGCCCAGCATGGTGACAAAATAGGCCGTAAGAAAATAAGCTACCGCCTCGATTGCCAGCTGATCAAAGGCCAGGAACCCGACCAGCAGATAGCCAAGCTGTGCAATTGAGGAATAGGCAAGAACCCGCTTGATGTTATCCTGCAGCAGGGCGAGCAGGTTGCCAACCAGGATCGTCGTGATGGCAATCAGGCTTAATGCCAGCGTGATCGGCTGCGACTGGTGTGCTCCCGCCGTCAGGAAATAGCGCAGCAGCAGGGCGAGCATTGCGCCCTTTGAAACAGTGGCGATGAATGCGGTAACCGGTGCAGGTGCGCCTTCATATACATCCGGAGTCCACATGTGGAAGGGCACCAGCGCCAGTTTGAATCCGACACCTGACACAATCAGCGCAAGCCCTGCTAATCCGTAGAGTTCCAACGCCTGATCCGGCGCAGCAATCATTGTCCCGATTTTCGCAAACTGCATCGTCCCGAGCTGTGCGTAGACCAGCGCCATGCCAAAAAAAAGCAATCCGGATGAGAACCCAGCGAGGATCAGGTATTTGATCCCCGCTTCGAGAGGGCGCTCTGCGAATCGCGGATAGGCGATCAATGCAAACAGTGAAATGCTGAGCAGCTCCAGGCCCAGCAGAAACGAAGCAAAATGGCTGCTTGCCACGAGAACCCCACCGCCAAGGGCGGCCAGCAGTAACAGGATGTAAAGCGCTTCATGCCGGCTTTCGTCACCCCCGAAGTAGCGGTAACACAACACCGTGACGACAAAGGTCGCGACAACGATGAGTCCGATAAAAAACAGTGCATAGTGATCCAGTACCAGCAGAGCTGTGACCTGAGGAGACGCGCCTTGGGGCAGAAACAATGACGCAAATGACAGAACCAGCCCGGCGAGCGTCAACATCATGACCGGCCGGGGATGACGGTAAAAGGCTGCGGCCAGCATCACCACTACCGCAACTGCGGCAAGGAGAATGAGCGGCGACAGGGTGACGAGGCCGAAGTGTAGTGAGTCGGAGTGTAGCGCGGAGGGTAGCCGGTTCATTCCACGTTGACCTCATGGGGAGCGACAGCAATCGCAGGCGGACTATTTTCGGTGTTTGGCGCGGCATTCAGTACTGGCTGCGGATACAGCCCCAGCCATAGGGTAATGGCCGCCATTGAACACAAGGTCGCCATTTCCCGAGGAGACAGATCACGTAGTTGCCAACCATGCGTATTCTCGCCATGAAAAATTTTCTGCACCAGCGCAAGCGCATACACGACACTGGCGACAAATGCCACGGCCGCGACGGACGCCAGCACGCTGCTGGCGTCATATAATCCCATCAGTACCAGGAATTCCCCGACGAAATTACCCATTCCCGGTAGGCCAAGCGAGGCAATGGCAAAAAACAATCCCATTGCCGCCAGGCGCGGCATAACACTCCACAGGCCTTCAAAGCGACGCATGTCGCGTGTGTGGGTCCGCTCCTGCAAAACGCCTGCGATTACAAACAGTGCTCCCGTGCTGATGCCGTGCGCGATCATTTGCATCACCGCTCCCCCAAGCGACCAGGGATTCCAGGCGAATATCCCGAGCACCGCAAAGCCCAGGTGACTCACGCTGGTGTAGGCCACGAGGCGCTTGAAATCCGTCTGGGCGAAGGCCAGGAAAGCGCCATAGAGAACTCCGATTGCTCCCAACGCCATCGCCACCGGGGCAAAATGCTCCGCCGCATGGGGAAATAGCGGAACAACGAAGCGCAATAGGCCGTAAGCTCCTGTTTTCAGCAGCACTCCCGCAAGAATCACGCTTCCTGCTGTCGGCGCCTCGGTATGTGCATCGGGCAGCCAGGTGTGAAATGGCACGATGGGCGTCTTGACTGCGAACGCAATGAAAAAGCCGAGCATGATCCACAGCTCGGTGGAGGGAGACATGGCCGTATTCAACAGCTCGAAATAATCGAATGTCAGGACTCCAGTGCTGCGGTAATGGACGAATACCAGCACAATAATTGCCACCAGCATGAACAGACCGCTCCCCTGGGCGAAAATGAAGAACTTGATCGATGCATACAGCCGATTTTCATGGCCCCAGATCGCAATCAGGAAATACATCGGCACCAGCATCAGTTCCCAGAAGAAGAAAAACAGAAACAGGTCCAGCGCAAGGAATACACCGATCGCCCCTGCCAGAGTCCATAGGAGGTTGAAGTAAAAGAACCCGGCACGCGTCTGGATTTCCGTCCAGGAACACGCCACCGATACTATCCCCAGAAAAGCGGTCAGCACGACCAGGATGAGGCTTATTCCATCCATGGCCAGATGAAAGCTCACTCCGAAACGCGGAATCCACTCCGCCCTGGTCTCGGCAAGCCACCCCCCGTGAGCGGGAAGAGCCATAGCGCTGGCAGACTGCAGCCAAAGCCATATAGTCAATACGAGCTCGATGCCCGCCGTGGCCAACGCGACCCACTTTGCCGCACCCGGATGCCAGCGATCCGCCATCCACGACAGCAAACCGCCCGCTGCCAGGATGAAAATCAATGCAGTGAGGATCATGCGAATACCCCCATGAATATAATACCGATCGATCCGGCGGCAATCGCCGCCGCGTAGCGGCGTACCTGTCCGCTTTGCGTTGCACTCAAGGCGCGATAGAGAAACAGGCAAAGCTCTGCCAAGCCGCTGTAGATTTTGTCGATCAGGTCGTGCCAATCGACCTTCTGGAGCCACCTGAACGCCCATGAACTCACCATGCGGTAGATATTGTCGATCACGTCATGCTGATCGATGTGCGCAAGCCAGAGATAGGGCCGGACGAACACGAAGTCATAAAGCCGGTCGAAACCCCAGCCAAAATGCCAGAACTTCCGGATTCTTGCCAATGCCGGGATCAGCATCAGCCCATGGAGAAAAGCGGGATATCTCAAAAACAACAGGTACGCCAACGCGATGCTGCCAAGTGAGGCAGCAATTGCGAGCAGCTCCAGAATGGTTTCGTCATTTTTACCGTCCTGAACGACCTGATTCGGCGGCAAGGCATGCTGAACAAAGCTGGAAAACAGCGTTAAATTGCCGAGAAAAGGTGGAGTTTCAATCCATCCGCCGACCAGAGAGAATGCGGCAAGAACTATGAGCGGTATGGTTATGCGCAGCCCCGGCCGCCTGGTTTCGGGAGGCGTCGCAGTCCTCGCCTCGCCAAAAAAGACGAGAAACACCACTCGAAAGATGTAGAGGCCAGTCAATATTGCGCCTCCCCATCCCGCGGCCCATAACCATGGATTCCCTCCTGCTGACGACCAGGCCTGCCAAAGAATCAGGTCCTTGCTGTAGAAGCCCGCAGTAACGAGCGGCAGCGCCGCGAGCGATGCGCTGCCAATCAGAAAAGTCCAGAATGCAACGGGAAGCTTTTTCCTCAGTCCACCCATCCGGAAAATATCATGTTCCTCGTGCAGGCTCATGATGACCACGCCTGCGCTCAGGAACAGGAGAGCCTTGAAGAAGGCGTGAGTCATCAGGTGAAAAATGGCTGCCGACCAGGCGCCTACTCCCAGAGCAAGGAACATATAACCGATCTGGCTGATGGTCGAATACGCGAGCACCCGCTTGATGTCGTTTTGCGCAAGCGCACTGAATCCCGC
>DATJHX010000077.1:0-5293 GCA_035493655.1 Nitrosospira sp. | reverse complement strand
AGGATGGCGGCATGCAGGTGCGTTGCGAACGCCGCTATGCCAGCCGCGAGTACGGAAGCTTTTCCGACGTGCTCAAGGATTTTATGGAGCAGGTAGCCAGGGAGGGGGTCGCCATAATGCTTGGCTGTACGGCTGCCTGCTTTGCAGTGGCAGGCCCTATCGAGCAAGGGAAGGTCAACCTCACCAATTTGCCATGGGTAATGGATAGCGCTGCTCTGGCACATGAATTTTCGATTTCCTCAGTCGAGCTCATCAATGATTTTACGGCTGTAGCATTGAGTATCGAGGTTTTGCAGGTTCATGATCTTGTAGCGCTCCAGCAGGGGAAGCCGCGTACCGGTGAAATGCGTGTCACGCTCGGTGCCGGTACCGGCATGGGCGTGGCGTGGCTCATACGGGAAGGAGATCGTTATATACCTTCCGCCAGCGAGGCCGGACATATGGATTTTGCACCGGCTGATGAATTGCAGGACAGATTGCTCAAATATCTGCGGGAGAAGTTGGGCCATGTTTCAGTCGAAAGAATATTGTCGGGGTCTGGTTTGACGAATATTTTCAACTTTCTCCAGTCCGACCGCGGAGCGAATCCCGAAGGTGATCGGGAGGCTGATCGGGAGGCTGATGGTGGCAATACTACAGGAAGCGTGCAAATAGACCTGCAGGGGGATGGGGCGGCGCAGGTGGCTGACCTCGCATTCAAGCATAATTATTCCATTGCTGTAAAAGCGATGGACTTGTTCGTCGAAATTTATGGTGCCTATGCAGGAAATCTTGCGCTAACGGGGTTAACGCGCGGCGGCGTCTATGTAGCGGGGGGAATAGCACCCAAAATCATCGATAAATTGCGGGAAGGCGGCTTTATAAGGGGATTCCGGAACAAGGGACGTTTTACGTCCTTAATGGAAGAGATCCCGGTACATGTGGTGACGAACCCGAAGGCTGGGCTACTGGGAGCTGCGCAGGAAGCTCGGCGTATTCTTCATGAAACGAACTCCAGCGCCTGATCCAAGCCGCCAGATAGTCATCTTCACGTCTTGCCTGATTACAGCCAAGCTTTACATCCATTACGAAAAGACGGATATTTTCATAGGGCAATGTTGATCAATTGATTGGCAGGGCATGAGCAAAGCATTTACAAGGGAGAATGAATCAGACGGCGGTCTTGACCACGAAGAGGCTGAGGACTCCCTGTCTCTATCTCCCCTGCCTCCCGGCAGCAGAAACTACATCACTCCAGACGGACATAAACGTTTAATGGACGAGTTCTTATGGCTGATGAATAAAGAGCGTCCTCGAGTAACAGCCGCGGTTGCCTGGGCAGCCGCAAATGGCGATCGTTCGGAGAATGCCGATTATATTTACGGCAAAAAGCGCTTGCGCGAAATCGACCGTCGCATTCGCTTTCTTACCAAGCGCCTGGATATGGCTGAAATAGTTGATCCCGCCGTGGCGAGGGAAGATCTGGAACGGGTTTTCTTTGGCGCCACCGTCACGTTTGCAAATCGGGAAGGCGAGGAGAAAACGGTTTCCATCGTGGGAACCGATGAGATCGATACCTCCAGAGGTTATATAAGCTGGGTTTCACCCATGGCACGCGCACTAATCAAGGCACGGGAAGGCGATGTGGTGACATTGCATGCACCCGGTGGAATTGAAGAACTCGAAATTCTGGAAGTCAAATACCAGGCCATTGCTATAACATCGTTCGAGCCAGTCTCTCCTTGACCCGACACATGGCCATCTCAACAGCCCATGCGGCAATTCGCCCCGGAGCGTTGCACGAGGGGCCTCGCGAAGCAGATGTAGGGCGCAATAGCGAAGCGTATTGCGCCGATGAGAATCATCTGCTCCTATAACTGTTGTCATCTCAATTACTTCCGCATCCATACGTTATGTTTGCATTAACATCATTAGCTTCCCTGCGGAGTCTGGTGGATGCCCATCTGCCGATTTGAATACCATTCGGCGCAATGCGCGCCGTCGCGTTAGGGCGAGAGTTCCGCAAGCGGGATCGCCAAGCGAAGGGGGTGCACGATCATGTTTGCTAAAGCCCAATCACTTTTGGAGCTACACTCCAGGTCGCATCTTCCTGCGGAAGACACTGCTCCCGGTCGCGCTTCCCTCCATTGCGCCCTACCTTTGGTTAGCCAGAGTTGTTGTTGGTCAAGGTTATTGTTAAATAATCGTGAAATTTATCACCTCCCGCGATAACGCGTTTTTCAAGCAATTGATAAAGCTGGCAGGCTCCACGAAAGAGCGTAAAGCCGCTGGTTTGACATTGCTTGACGGGATCCACCTGATCAGTGCCTATCATTGTGTGCTGGGACAACCGGAAAGCCTGGTCGTTAGTCAATCAGGTAATGCTGACCCGGAAATAAAGCGACTACTGGTGGAGCAGGGGACTGGGTCCCATGTGAAAGTGATTATGCTGTCTGATAACCTGTTTCGCGAGATTTCTCCCGTAAAAACCCCAACAGGCATTATGGCGCTCGTGGCCATTCCTTCGCCTCCAGCTATGTCCCCACGGGAGGACCAAGCAGGTGAGCCATTTTACGTTTTGCTCGAAGCCATACAGGACCCCGGTAATCTCGGTTCCATCCTACGTTCGGCCGCCGCCGCGGCTGCAACCGACGTCTACCTTTCCAAAGGTTGTGCCGATGCCTGGTCACCGAAGACGCTGCGAGCGGCGATGGGTGCGCACTTTTTGCTGCACATACATGAGCAATCCGATCTTGCAGACGTCGCGCGTTCATTCAACGGGAGAGTAATTGCTACCAGCTTGAGGGCGGAAACGAGCCTTTATCGGATTGCGTTAAGAGGACCGGTCGCGTTCGTATTCGGTAGCGAGGGAATGGGCTTGTCAGATGCGCTCCTGCAGGCAAGCAGCGAGCAGATCAGCATTCCCATGCCGGGTGGAACCGAGTCCTTGAACGCGGCAGCCGCGGCCGCGATATGCTTTTTTGAGAAGGTCCGGCAGTCGACAACTTCGCTTCATCCAATCACCTGAACTCGATCCTGCTTTCCACTTTTCCCTTTCCCCCCCTTTGCCCCTTTGCCCCTTTCCTTTTTTGGAAATCAATTGCGATAGCCTTCTTCCTTGATATCACGATGTATCAATCTATACTGATTTGACGCATGCAGGCTGAGAATGCGGGTACCTGCGAGCGCATCGAAGGCCGTTAAGACTGGATTCATCGGAAGCTTCGTCGGTTCAACTTTCGAGGAAGGGGTACGTCATGAAACACCTATTTTATTCGCTGTCGGCTGGGCTTATCGGTTTGACATTGGCAGGATCCGCACAAGCGGCCTTTGACATCAAGCACGCCGGCTCGGTTGATCCCGTGATGGAGGGCTTCACGGTGGAAGCGTGCTGTGGCCGGTCTGCGTCAGGCCCCGCACTGGGTGATCTTGGGCGCGATGCATGGTCCATAACCGGCCAGGAGAGGAGTTATCAGTTCGGCTATTACTCCGGCGCACTATCCCCCACGCAAAAGGCTGATATTGGGAGCCAGGGGTTTGTCCTGACACTGGAAGCACGGGCTTCGCAAGGTGTTGCACCGGTCTATGATTCCAGTAGCCATATTACGGTGGGCGGCGCAGCAGTCGATATGGGTACCTCCCGGTTCGAGATCGGCTTGGGTGTGGATGGCAGCGGGGATACGGTTGTTGTGCTGCCTACATCGATCGATCCCTTGGGGCCTGAAGGGTCAATTAGAACCTCGGGCCCCAGTTACACTTTGGACGGATCAGGAAGCAGCTACCATATCTATCAGCTCGTCTTCAACTCGGAAATCCAAGCGGCGGATTTGTTTGTCGATGGAACCGAGCGTATTCGGGGATATACGGGCGATCCGAGCTTTCTCGACAATAAAGGCCTGAAATTCGGAGCGTTTAGCGGCGGACAAATCAATTTCGCGCAGGTTCAACTTACATCTCCTGTCCCTGAACCATCCGGTCGTGCCATGATGGGGGCTGGGGTCCTGCTATTGATCAGTTTGCGTCTTATAAGCTTGAAGAAGTCGAGGGCAAGTTCGACAAGCTTTCCTCGGCTTCGCTACTGCCACAGGGTCTAACGGTATCGAATATTCTTAACTGGTTTTCGCATGATCCAGCCAGTTTTCCAGTCCCAGCGCGTTGAGCCCGACATCGAGGCTCAACAGATCGCGAATCTCCTCCCTCGGCAATTTGCAGCCATGCGCCACAACCCGGTTTAGCAGCAGACTTCCGAGCTCCTCCACCAGTGCAGCGTGCCTGTCGGGAACGTTGCGCAATTCCCTGGCTATTCTCACATGCGCATCGATCAGTTCGTGCAGTTCGCCGCCATGCCGTTGCAAATGCCCGATACGGCCATAATGCGTGAGAAATGCATGAGATGGATGATAACCCATGAGTCTGTCCAGTGAAGCGTGCGCTGCCGCGGGATCGAACTGTACTGGAGTAGTGGTAGGAAACACGAATTCCATGTCATCCACGTCAAATTCCCGATAGGAAATGCCAAAGGTATCGCCGGTAAAAAAAGACTGGCTTGCTCTGTCAAAGATGCAATAGTGGTGGCGCGCATGGCCTGGCGTATCGAGAAAAAGTAGGGATCTGCCGTTGAAATCGAGGCTGAATCCATCCGGCGCCTCGATAATGCGGCCAGCATCCACTGGCCGTACTTTTCCATACAGATGCCTGAATTCGGCCTCTCCGTATACCGATATTGCGCTCGCAATAAGCTTGGCAGGATCGGCCATATGCCGGGCGCCGCGCGGATGCACCACCAGCCTGGCGTTGGGAAAGCAATGCATGAATTCGCCCGCGCCGCCGGCATGATCGAGGTGTATGTGCGTGACGAATACGTACGCTATATCGGCAGGGTCGAGGTTCTTTGCCTGCAATACCTGTATCAGGCCGGGAACCGAAGACGAGGTGCCGGTATCGACCAGCGCTCCTTTGCCGCCTTCGATAATCAAGTGAATGGCGGCCAGGCCAGGGCGAAGGTAATCGGCATCAACAGCGCTGATGCCGAACTCATAGTCAGTGACGCGCGGCAGATGACCGGGAGACGAAAGCGTTTCTACCCGTGCTCGCGCCTGGGAATACCCATTATTTTTCATGACACTGTTCAGAGGTCGCGCTAAGTGATCGGTTGCTTCAGTTGTTCCAGTATTGCCGGATTTTCCAATGTTGAAACATCCTGGGTTATTTCTTCCCCCCTTGCGAGCGTGCGCAGCAGACGGCGCATGATTTTGCCGGAACGGGTTTTAGGCAGGTTATCGCCAAAGCGAATCTCATCAGGGCGGGCTATGGG
>DATJHX010000076.1:0-5235 GCA_035493655.1 Nitrosospira sp. | reverse complement strand
CGCGCAGCGGGCGAAATGGCGCCTCCCGCCTTTTTGTCCGGAACGTCCGTTCGGAATAGCCAATGTTCCCAGTTGCCCGCCTGCGCATCCCCGACGAACAGCAGGTTCTTGCCCTTGAATTTAAATAGCACGACCAGACTTTGGTTATTGAGGAATGCGTTGAGCTGTTTTGCTGCGGTCAGGGCCGCCACCGGCTGCAATTGTTGAAGATCAGTCTCCATTTTTAGCCGTGCCCGTATAGCTTCCTCACCTGTTATGGAACCCCACGACTTGCGCTCCTCGTTCCATTCCCGAAATGATTCCTTGGTATAAAATTCGCGCTCCGAATTCTTCGGTTCCAGCGCCGGATCGATTTCCCATTCCGGCCCGAAAGGGGTCCACTCCGCTGAATTTACCGTGCCGCCGGTCCCCGCAAGGTACTGCCCGACATTCTTCTGAAGATCCATCAGTTTCATAAGGTCCAGGTCGGTCACTGGAGGAGGTCCTAATATCTCGCAGCTCAGGCCGGCATCCACAAGCCCTTGCGGAAGCTTGGCCTCATCGCCGAATTTATAGTACTGGGGGGTTACACCTGTAAATCCATGCTTGAGAAGATCGAGAGCTTTAGCATTCGACCCCGGCCCAGCCGCGGTGGCTCCCATTACAAGCTGCTCGCCTGTCGCATTCTCCATGTATGCTCGAGCGATAGCCTCGGCTTCCGTCGCCTGATCACCGAGTGCAGAGAAATGTTGCCGCAAGCCAAGAGCCGTGCGCGTGAGTTCCGCCTGGTATCTCAGGGCGATGGGTTCGTATTCCGATTCCCAGACAGGCATCCAGACAGCATCAACCGTCAGCTTCTTAAAGATATCGGCACACCGGTCAAATCCCGCGATATGGTCGGCATGCCGGTGAGTCATGACGATAAGCGCAACCTGTCCCCCTGTGGTGTGCGCCATATCGGTCACCGCGGCTTCTATACTGTGCAAGTCGCCGGTTTGGCTGGTTCCCCTGTAGACGCCGCAATCGACGATTATGTGAAGCGGCTGTTCATTGCCGTTAAGGCAACTGATCAGGAAAAAGTCCCCGAAGCCCACCCGGTACATACGTACTCGGATTCCCACTTCTCCGGGAGCTGGGGCCCAGGGCGTTCCGCTGTGATCGCTGCGACCGCTACGGTGCGAGCTCATATGAAGGTCTCCCCGTGAAGGAGCGCAAAGTTCATGCGCAGCTCGCTGGCTAGTCCGCCAGGCTTGATTCCCTGTTGTTCGAAATATGCTTGTTGCCTGTCGGCCCGGATTTCACCTTTGTGCCCGACCAGGGGTTTGGAAATGGCATAGCGCAGAAACACGACATTCTTGTTGCCGCCGCCGCCCGTGCTAGCTGTAGAAATGATCAAAGTGGTGCCCCCGCGCCGGGGATAGGTCTCTGGTCCGGCGGGCGCCGTCTGGATAACCTCGGCAATCATATCCCAGCGCACGTTGCCACTGCGATTCATTCGATATAAGGGATGGAACGAGGGAATGCTGTACTCCAGGTCTGGATCCAGGTCCAGTATCTTCTTGTTGTCCGCCTTGTCTATAAATTTTTTGAGCGCCTCCTGTATCTGCTGCCGCTCAGCATAACTTGGCCCCAGGGGACCGCCGAAAGGAAGTGACTCCACGTTAATGTCAAAAGGGCAGGGCGGCCAGCAAAGTGCCGCCTCCGAAAAGGATAGTGCGTCGTCCGGCAGGATGCCCCGGTGACGAAATGCTTGCATCCACGCGTTACGTATTCCTTCCGGATCTTCCGGATCATAGTCCGTTTCAGACGTCATCACAGCCCGCAGGAAATCGCCGAAAGTAACATCTACAGGCGGTAAATAATCCAGGGAGCGCACGCAGGTCCGGAAAAAATACTCAGCAGTAGCGATCGCCTCTTCGCAACAAGCATCGGCGAGGGGGGAAGGAAGATCTTCTCGTTCCCGGCCGCCCGCTGCTCGGTAGATGCGGAAGTGCTTTGCCGCACGCTTCAGGTAAACGGTGAAGAATGCATCAAAGACTGCCGCGACTAATATGGAGCCGCGTTCGTGGCACTCGGCGGTGGCGCGCAATTCACTCATCGTCTTCGGTTTCCCGATTGCCGAGCGCAATCCCTGATTTCTCCCGGTTGCTTCGCCGAACTGGCTTGCCAGCTCGATCAGGGGATTCCGCTCCGCCTCTCCCTCGGTAAGCCATGACCGGCCTGCCTGATCCGCCAGTGGATCACCGCCCAACACCGCAGTGTACAGACGGCCGCCGGTACGCTGAATGGCATCGAGCAGCACCTCGCGATGTGTGAAATGCCGGAAAAGCGCGGCCAGATCAGCAAGGGCCTCGTGAAAGGCCGCCACATCCGGGTTGGTCTGTTCGGTGAAATGGCTGCGCATACCGTCCAGGATAGCGTGCGTTATTTCGTGGACGATGATGTCATGGGACAAGCAGGTAAAGACGGCCTGCCCGGGAATGTTTCGTCCCGCATTCTCCCGCTCAGCCTGGAAATAGCCGAACAGGATGCCGTGGGCCTCGGGAGAGTAGAAGGAATTTGCCTGCTGCATGGCGTGTGGATACAGCGTTAATGTAAGAATATCATCAGGAAGCCAGCCAGGAGGACTGTCGAGAGGCCGCTCTGCGCGCCGCCAGTGGATGCGCCGTCCGAGTGCGCTCTCGAATTGCTCGATGGTGTCGCTTGCCACCGCATAAAGCATTTGCTGGTGAAAGCGCGGGTCTGCTTCCGACGGAGCGATTCCGTTCGAAATGAGGATAAATGGATCATCCAGATCGACCGGCCGATAGTATTTTTTGCGCGAAATATCATAGTCCACCACCGCGATCTGATCATGGGCGCCGCTTTTGTCCATCGGCCCGGGCGCCAGACGACGGTAACGCACGTCGACCTCCATCTCGTTACCGAGCAGCCGGCCATGGCTGGGATCAAAGGCGAAAACCCGCAGCGGGCGACGCCTCGGCGCCAGCAATCTCGTTGAATCCAGTTTGTTGTTCATCTTCATCCCTTTAAAAAAAGAAAAGGCTCGAGAGAGCCATCGCTTACTGCTTTTCCGTTTTGTTCGTGCCGCATTTTCAGTCCCCTCATGCCGGAGGCTCTGATATCTCATTCGGTGTAGCAGATATCTTCTGAAGATCAAGTTCTGAAAAAAATGAGGACTAGAAGTGAGGGCTTAGCTCGGGCAGAAAAAGACGGAGTTTCTCCTGCTTCTACTTTAGAGAACTCTTCTTTGCCACCTCTATTTTTACTGCTTTTTCCTTTCATTACTGCCCAGTCTGCCATAAATAAATAAGTAAACTCCATGGCAAATAAGCCGATTTTATGAGCCTGCTGCACTTCGCTTTGTTTGTTATTCGTTTCATTGAAATTCCGTTCATATGGGCCCGTTGACCTCATCCGTCAGGTAACGCCAAAAAGGGCGAATTGAACCTGGAAGAGCCAAGGAACGTCCGCCGGGATCGGAAGGCCTCCAGAATTGCTCCCCATTAATGGATGAGGTGATTTAAGTTTCCGTAGAGATAAAGTTTGATATCATTACGCCTCAAATTAATACGGAATGGATCGCCTGAATGAAATTTAGTCAAAATAAAAGAAATATGGCCTGGGCGCCCTTAATGCCTTTGGCATTTATCCTCGGTCTGGCTTCATGCGGGGAGAGCAAAGGGCCTGCATCAGGCAGTTCCGGCAGTAGCAGCAGTAGTGCGAGCAGCAGCGGCAAGGTAGAGAAGGGACCGGCTGCGGGAAGACTATTGGATACGGCGGTTGGAGGCGTTGCTTACGTTTCGCCCTCCGGCTCGGGTACCACGGACGAGAAAGGAACCTTTAAATACAATCATGGCGACACTGTCGAGTTCAAGCTCGGCAGCCTTGTTCTCGGAAAACCCAAAGGGGCGAGTATCGTAACTCCCATGGAATTGGCCGGTGATAGCAGTGCGCGGCTGCATAACCTGCTAATCCTGTTTCAGTCGCTGGATGGGGATGGCAACCTCGAAAACGGCATTTCCATTCCCGCAAGTGCCGCAGGCGCGGTCGGCGCCTCGATCAACCTCGACAGCGATCCTGCCGCATTCTCCGCATCCGCCGAATTACAGAAGGCAAGAGAGGCGGCCGCCATCGCAGGCCCGGCGAAGACCCAGGCACAGGCCGATGCCCACTTTCTTTCACAAGGGATAGGCCTGCTCAGCACCAGCATCTGGGTGAAACACGACGGTGCGGCGGCTTCCGTTATCCGTGCCTCCGCCGGTAAAGGCGGCGAGTATCTGGAAGGGGAGGCTACCCCGGATGATTCATGTGATGCCAATCGGGTATGCGGCGGCAATCTGGTCAGTAAAGCCGGGGTGGAATACGGGGCGGCGAGTGTGTCGGAGTTTGATACCAGGGGATTCAAATTCATCGGCAAACCGGAAATCGACACCAACCTGCAGGCTGGGTTGTCGCATCCGCGGCCAAACTGGCGGCTTCGTACCGACGGTTCCGATTTGATCGCTTCCGATATCGTGACGGTTCAAAGAGAGAGGAAGCAGGCCAGCCTTTTCGGAGAGCTCTTCCATATTGCAGGCACGCTGGAGATCAGTTCGAGCAAGGAGCCTATCAAAACCGAGGTCAAGGAGAGCCGTTATTCGAAGATGGAGAATGACCCAAAAGGCATCATCGGAGCATGGGCGGCGGATCCGGCTATCATCAAGACGCAAACCTATTTTTTCTTTTCCAATGGAAAATTCATGATGGTGGATCCTATCGGGGATCCCGCGCGGGAGGGTCACGAGAGTTGCGGTGGTCCCGGAATCGAGTTTTCCCAATACACCTATGATTCCGGCAGCAAGGCGCTGACGCTGAAAGGGTTTACCTATGACACGAATGGTTGCGCGGGTTTTTCGGACAACGGCGCAGCTTCATTTGATATCAGCGCGGATGGCAATACGGCGACGGTTGGTACACAAAACAAAACGACCCTGACTCTCTACCGTGTGTCGAAATAATTCAATTCCTTGTTCAAGCTCCAGTATGATGTCGGGCGGCGCCCGACCTACGGGCTACAACATTTCATTGCATATCAAATAAGAAGAGAGTAGGTCCGGCTCTGCCCGGTATTGTTTTAATTTTCCATTCCAAGGTTTAAACCACCGGCTTTAGCCGGTCAGCTTTAGCTGCGACAATATGCTGCACGAAGGGAGGTGCGGCATGGAGTATAGATACGGAAGCCATACGGTTTTCCAAATTGAGTACCATTTTGTA